>JAACVI010000049.1 GCA_009992505.1 Myxococcales bacterium | reverse complement strand
CGACATTCTCGCCTTTCGGCGGCTGATCCCGCTTGCGCTGAGTTTCTGGCAGGCTGTTCCCGCTGTCAGCGGGCGCGCTGTGTCGCTGGCAGGCTGTTCCCGCTTGTCAGCGGTCGCGCTGTGTCGCTGGCAGGCTGTTCCCGCTTGTCAGCGGGCGCGCTGTGTCGCTGGCAGGCTGTTCCCGCTTGTCAGCAGGCACGCCAGGCGTCAGCTTGCACCGCGATGGACGCGCTCCGGAGACAGGCATGACTGACGATCGAGACGAGATGCCCAAGGCCTACGAGGCCCCTGAGGTCGAGGCCCGATGGTACGCGCGCTGGGAGCAGGCCGGGGTCTTCGAGGCCAGCCACGCCGCCGACGACCGACGTGGCGAGGACGAGCGCGAGACCTACACCATCGCCATCCCGCCCCCCAACGTCACGGGCTCCCTGCACATGGGCCACGCCTGTCGCACCACCTTCGAGGACGTGCTGATTCGGCACCAACGCATGCACGGCACGGACACGCTGTGGTTGCCAGGCACGGACCACGCCGGCATCGCCACCCAGGTCGTGGTCGAGCGCATGCTCGCGCGAGACGGAGTGACGCGGCAGGAGCTCGGGCGCGAGGCCTTCATCGAACGCGTCTGGCAGTGGAAGGAAGAGTCCGGCGGTCGCATCCTCTCGCAGCTGCGCCGCATGGGCGCCTCCTGCGATTGGTCGCGTGAGCGCTTCACCATGGACGACATGCTCGCCCGCGCCGTGCGTGAGGCCTTCGTGCGTCTGTACGAAGAGGGGCTCATCTACCGAGGCACGCGCCTCGTGAACTGGGACGTGAAGTCCCAGACCGTGCTCAGTGATCTCGAGGTGGAGCAGGAGGAGGGCGTCGAGGGAGAGATGTTCGATTTCGCCTACGCCCTCGAGGACGGCGACGGCGAGCTCGTCGTGTCGACCACGCGCCCGGAGACGATGCTCGGAGACACGGCCGTGGCCGTGCATCCCGACGACCCGCGCTACACACATCTGCACGGCAAGAAGCTGCACCACCCCTTCGTGGACAGGCTCGTGCCGATCATCACCGACGCCGAGCTGGTGGATCCCGAATTCGGTACGGGCGCCGTGAAGGTGACGCCCGCGCACGATCCGAACGACTTCGCCACGGGCAAGCGCCACGGGCTCGAGGAGATCAACATCCTGAACCTCGACGGCACGTTGAACGCCGAGGGCGGCCCCTTCGCGGGCATGGACAGGTTCGACGCGCGCAAGGCGGTGAAGGAGAAGCTCGCGGAGCTCGGCTTCGCGCGCGGCACGAGGAAGCACACGATGACGCTGCCGCGCTCGCAGCGCTCGGGCACCGTCGTCGAGCCGCTGATCTCGACCCAATGGTTCGTGAAGATGGAGCCGCTGGCCCAGCCGGCGATCGAGGCCGTGGAGAAGGGCGACGTCCAGATCCTGCCCGAGGAGTGGACGAAGACCTACTTCCACTGGCTGCGCAACATCCAGGATTGGTGCATCAGTCGGCAGCTCTGGTGGGGCCACCCGATCCCCGCCTGGTACTGCGCCGACTGCGAGGCCGTCACCGTCTCGCGCGAGACGCCCACGGCCTGTCAGGGCTGCGGCGGCTCCTCCCTACGCCAGGACGAGGACGTGCTCGACACCTGGTTCAGCTCGGCCCTGTGGCCCTTCTCGACCCTCGGCTGGCCCGACAAGACGCGCGACCTCGAGCGCTTCTATCCCACGCAGGACATGGAGACGGGCTACGACATCCTGTTCTTCTGGGTCGCTCGCATGGTGATGATGGGCCTGCACTTCATGGACGAGGTGCCCTTCTCGCGCGTGCTCCTCGCGGGGCTCGTCACCGACGAACGCGGCGAGAAGATGAGCAAGGTGAAGGGCAACGTGATCGATCCGCTGGACGTGATCGACGGCTGCACGGGCGAGGCGCTGCTGGAGAAGGCGCAGCGCAGCGGCGCGGCCAAGGCCGGCGTGCGCTACCTGAAGGAGACCTACCCCGACGGCTTCCTCGCCTACGGCGCCGACGCCCTGCGCATGACGCTGCTCAGCTATTCGCCCCAATCCAAGCGCATCGCCCTCTCGATCAAGCGCATCGAGGGCTACCGCAACTTCGCCAACAAGCTCTGGAACGCGGCGCGCTACGCGCTGATGAAGCTCGAAGGCCAATCTGCCGCAGCCACGGGCCAGGCGCCCGCGGCGACCGCGCTCGCAAACCGCTGGATCCTCTCGCGCCTGGCCGCCGCCGTGGAGACGTCGGAGACGGGCCTGGGCGCCTACCGCCTCGATGACGCGTCGCAAGCGCTCTACCACTTCGTCTGGGACGAGCTCTGCGATTGGTACCTCGAGCTGAGCAAGCCACTGCTCGAGGGTGACGACGAGGCGCTGGTGAACGAGACGCGGGCCACCTTGGTGCACGTGCTCGACGCGACTCTGCGCGCACTGCATCCGATGATGCCCTTCATCACCGAGGAGATCTGGCAGCGTGTGCCGAGGGCCTACCAGGTCGAGGGCGACTTCCAGACCCTGGTGCTCGCGCCCTACCCCACGGCGACCAAGGACGGCCGCGTGGACGTCGAGGCCGAGGCCGCCTTCCGCGTGGTCAGCGACTTCGTCAAGGCCGCGCGCACGCTGCGAGCCGAGCACGATCTGCCTCGATCGCAGCAGATCGAGATCCACTGGCACGCCGACGAACAGGCCAGCGCCAAGGTGCTCGAGACGGAGCAGAAGCTGGTCGAGGCGCTGACCCAATCTCAGCTGAAGCGCGAGACCGACGGGGCGCTCTTCGACGATCCGAGCCAGCACTTCAAGCACGCCGCGCTCTTCGTCGTGCCCGGACTACGCGCGGCCGTGCCCGGCGTGGTCGACGTCGAGAAGGAGCGCGCCCGCCTCGAGCGTGAGCTGGGTAAGATCGAGAAGGATCTGGCGACGGTCGAGAAGAAGCTCGGTAACGCGAACTTCATGGCGCGCGCGCCCGAGTCCGTCGTCGCGCAAGAGCACGAGCGCAAGGCGGACTTCAGCGCCCGCGTCACGCGCGTGCGTGCCGCCCTCGACAGCCTCGGCTGAGAGAGCCTTCAAAAGAGCGGGAGATGGCCGGGGCGTACGCTCATGCTCGAGCCTGAAGCCTTCGTGGTGCTCGGGCGGCGATCAGCCGAACTCGACCTCGTAGGAGTTCAGACCGGCAAGAGGGTCGGGTTCGAGCACCGAGGCCGCCACGGTGTACTCCTCGCTCTCCATCGAGAAGAGCCACTCGAGGAGCCGGGTGAACGAGGCATCGTAGTTCCCGGGCTCGCTCTTGGTGGCGTCCACAAAGGCGATCCCATCCTCGAGTGCATCGACCGCGAGGTAGGGCGCGGTGTCGCTGCGGGAGAAGAGCCCCGCCGCGGGGCCGTCGGGCACGAAGCGCGGCGTGGACCGCGTGAGCGGCTCGTCCATCGCGCGGAGGGCATAGAGAGCGGGCTGCGGCTCGCGCTCCAGCGCTGCGCCCAACGCACGCCCGAGCACGCGTGCGACCCGACAGACCTCGTACCACGCGCTGCGGTTGTCGGCGGCCTTCGCGACGACCCGCATGCGACCATGCGCGATCTCGAAGCTCGTGTGCACGAGCGCTTGGGTCGCCCCGTCGCGAAGCGGCGCCTGGAGTTCGAACCGGTCGCCGACCACCGTCACTGTCACGCGGAGGTCTGGATACTCGTCCCGGAGCGCGCGTTCGAGCGCGGCCTCTAGCCCTGGTCCATCGACCGGCTGCGGCAGCACCCAGGCGACCTCATGGAGCACGCACTTGCTCTTCGGCGCATCGGCCGTGCGAACGAGTGTTGGATGCTGCGGGGGCCTTGTCGAGAAGTCGGAGCTCGCGTGACGGGGCGGGTGCGGAGCGCGCACGAGCCGCCCTCGACCACCTGAACCGAGCGGTCAGAAGAGCGTGAGCTGCCCCGGGAGGACGCGTTCGCCCTCCACGCGCACGCCCTCGTGGCGCAGGAGCGCGACCTTGTGCTCGATGCCGCCGGTGTAGCCGCCGAGCCCGCCGCCGGCTTCGACGATGCGATGGCAGGGCACGACGATGGCGACGGGGTTGCGCCCGTTGGCCATGCCCACGGCGCGCATGGCGCGCGGCGAGTCGACGTCCGAGGCGATGCCCGCGTAGCTTCGCACGTGCCCGAAGGAGACCTCGCGCAGGGCGGCCCAGACGCGGCGCTGGAAGTCCGTGCCCGAAAGATCGAGCTCGAGGCCACGAAAGGCCTCGGGGTCGCGCGCGAGGTAGCGACCCAGGGCCTCGGCGATGGCAGCGGGGATCTCGCACACCGCCACCCCGTCGGGAAACGACGGTCCAGTTCGGGCAAAGCGCAGGCGGGCGAGTCCGTGGGCGGTCCAACCGAGCTCGAGCAGCCCGAGGTCGCCGGCGTCGAAGCTCCCGACTCCCAGGAGGTCACCTACCGAGCCCCAGCCGCCAGTGGTATCCTTGGACGAAATGCCCCGGTCGCTCTTCCTCTCACTCACGCTGGTCCTCGCCTCCTGTGGCCCCAGTCTACGGATGGAGCACCAGAGCGCCACGTTCTTCGAGCGCTGCCACGCCACGGACGCGGATCCGCGGGCCACGGTGGCGCAGCGTCACGCCTGTTGGACGGCCTGGGTCGATTACTACGCCCAAGAGCAGCCGCCCGAGCAGGTCCGCTACGCCGAGGGCCGCTGCGACGCCCTGGCGCGAGGAGAGAGCCTCCCGCCACTGCCCGGCCTCGGACCTTCGGTCGATGAGACCTACACCGCGAGCTACCTCGCCCTGAGCGTCGACACCCAGCCGGAGGATGTCGCCGTTTCGGCGACCACGGGCGACGCGGGCGCCACGACCCCGAGCACGGATGCCGCCGCGAGCCTCCCCGCAGACGCCGACATCGCCCACGCCGACCGCACGCCGGCGCCCCCTTCGGGCGGGACCACCGCGTGCAGCACCTTCTGCATTCCACGCTGGGACACGTGCATGGCCCGCTGCGACGACCAGGGCCGTGGCTGCCGCAGCGCCTGCGAGACCGACTACCGCACCTGCCTCGGCGGCTGCTACTGACGCTGTTGGGGGCCGGCGGTTTGCGCAGTTTCAGTTCTGTCCCGGCCGACTCGAAGTTCGGGAAACGTCCGGCAGTCGCTGGGCATGCGCTCTGCCAGGCGCGGTCAGGGGCGAGCGCCCCCACAGGCCCGCCGAGGCGAGTCCGCGCCGGTACCCAACGAGGCGGGCCGCGGAGGTAAGCCGCCCCTGGACGTGCCTGGGAGAGCGTGCCCGGCACCCCGCCTGGCGGGATCCGAGCGCTCTTCTGGGGGGGCGGCGGTTTGCGCCTGTTCCCTGCCGGGTGACATAGTCGGCTCGGCCATGTTTCTGGCGACTCTCATCCTGCTCGGTTGTGCCAGCCTCGCGCTCGTGATGTTCGGGCTCGGGGTGGTGTTCACGATCTGGCATACGCGGCTCGCTTCTCCGGAGCCGCCGAACGGCGCGTGGCCCGCGGTCTCCTTGCTCAAACCCTTGAAGGGCTTGGAAGAGGAGCTCGAGGCCAACCTCGAGTGCTTCTACGTGCAGGACTACCCGGGAGAGTTCGAGATCGTGTTCGCGACCACGGAGGAGGACGACGCCGCCCTTCAGGTCGCGCGGCGCGTGGCGCGCAAGCACGCCGACGTGCCGACGCGCTTCGTGCACTCGGACGAGCACTTCGGCCTCAACCCCAAAGTGGCCAACCTCGCCGGGGCCATGGCCGCCGCGAAGCACGATCTGGTGCTGCAGTCGGACGCCAACGTGCGCGTACGCCCTGACTACCTGCGCAAGGTGGTGGGCGAATACCGCGCGCGTGGCTCCTCCTTGCTCACGTCCATGGTGGTCGGCGTCGGCGAGCGCTCGGCGGGCGCCGCCATGGAGAACCTTCAGCTCTCCGCCTTCATCGGTCCGGCGATGTGCACGGCCCTGCACCTGGCGCGCATCAGCTGCGTGGTGGGCAAGTCCATGCTGCTCTCACGCCAGGAGCTGGACGATCTCGGCGGGCTCGAGCAAGTGCGAGACATCCTGGCGGAGGATTTCGTGCTCGGGCAGCGCTACCAGAGCGCGGGCAAGGTGGTCACGCTCTCCGTCACCACGGTCGAGAACGTCAACCGCGAGATCGGCCTGCGGCAGTTCCTGGGTCGTCACTCGCGCTGGCTGAAGATGCGCGCCGTGATCCACCTCGGCGGCTTCGTGGGCGATCTGCTGGCGAATCCGGTGGCGCTCACGCTCGCGGCCTACGTCGCCAGCGGCTTCGCGCCCTGGGTCGGGCTCATCCTGCTCGGCGTGGTGATGGTGAAGATGAGCGGCGACGCCTTCTTGATGCGACGCACGCGCGGCGTGGGCATGAGCTTCCGGCACCTCGCCATGGGCCCGGTGAAGGACTCCTTGATGGGTCTGGTCTGGATCTACAGCATCTTCTCGCGCTCCGTGACTTGGCGCGGACGCAAGCTGCGCTTCGGCTCCATGAGCCGGCTGCGCGCGGACGACGGCGCCCTCCCCGTGCGCGTCGCCCGACGGCTGCGCCGCGCCTAGCCTCTCTTCCGTCGACGCAGACGCGGGAAGATCATGCCCGTCTGCGCCATCCACTCGGCGTAGCCCGGCGTGTGGGCGGAGAGCATCTTCTCTTCCAGCCGCGCGCGGAGGTAGGTCAGCGCGATGGCCAGAGCGCCCAGCAGCCACATGGCGGGCGTCGGTCGCGCGATGGCCAGCGCCAAGACCACCAGGACGTAGCCCAGGTACATCGGGTGGCGCACGAAGCGGTAGGGCCCACGCCTGACCAGGGTGCGCGCCTCGACGAAGATGGCGAAGGAGCGCCGCAGGTACACGAGGGCGCTCAGAGAGAGCACATAGGCCAGGACGACCAGCAGCTCCGGCAGCACGACGCCCAGCAGCCCGAGCGGGGGCAAGAGCCGCGGCGTCTGTGCCCAGGCAGGCAAGCTCCCGGCGAGGCCGAAGCCGAGATAGGAGAAGGTGGAGAGCAGCGGCACGACGACGTGCGAGAGGCGCTCGGGAGGCTTGGGCGCCGGACGAGAGACCACGAGCAGGAGCGCCACCAGCAGGTCGAAGGCCAGCAAGAGCCCGTCGCGCATCAGGCCCTCGAGCCACATCATGCCGCGCGCGCTCGCCATCGGATGATGGGCGAGCGTCACCAGCAGCCGATGCCAGGCGTCGAGGTCGAGGTAGGGACGCGCGCGCCCACAGGCCAGCCAGAGGAAGGCGGAGGACAGGCCGAAGCGTTGCAGCCAGTACGCCCAACGCCCCAAGCGCTCGCGCGACGCGGCTGTGCTCAATGGGCGGCGCCCCAACTCTCGCCCACCCCCACGTTCACCTCGAGGGGCACGCAGAGCTCGGCCGCGCCACGCATGGCCGCGGAGACCAACGCCTCCAGCTCGTCGCGCTCCTCGGGCGGCAGCTCGAAGACGAGCTCGTCGTGGACCGTCAACAGCATGCGTCCACGTAGCCCCGCCTCGGACAAGGCCGCGTCCGCCAGCACCATGGCGCGCTTGAGGATGTCCGCGGCCGTGCCCTGGATGGGCGTGTTGCGCGCGACGCGCTCGGCCGCGCCGCGCAGGTTCCAGTTCTTGGAGTTCAGGTCCGAGATCATCCGACGTCGCCCGAACAAGGTCTCGACGTAGCCGTGAGCCCGCGCCTGCTCCACGACCTCGTCCATGAAACGCGCGACACCCTCGTAGCGCTCGAAGAAGGCGGCGATGTAGCGCTTCGCCTCGGCGCGGGGGATGCGCAGGTTGCGGCTCAGGGCGAACTCGCTCTGGCCGTAGATGACGGCGAAGTTCACGGTCTTGGCCGCGGCGCGTTGAGCGCGACTAACCTCGGCCTCGTCCACCCCGAAGAGCGCCGTCGCCGTGCGCGCGTGGACGTCGGCGCCACCCGAATAAGCGTCCACCAGCGCCTGATCGCCGCTGAGGTGGGCCAACACGCGCAGCTCCACCTGCGAGTAGTCGGCGGCCAGCATCAGCCATCCCGGCTCGGGCACGAAGGCCGCGCGAATGCGTCGCCCGAGCTCGGTGCGGATCGGGATGTTCTGCAGGTTGGGATCGCTGGACGAGAGCCTCCCCGTGGCCGCGACCGCCTGATTGTAGCGCGTGCGCAGGCGGCTGGTGTCGGGGTCGACGAGCTTGGGCAGAGCCGAGAGGTAGGTGCCCTCGAGCTTCGCCAGGGTGCGGTGTTCGAGCACCACGTCGAGAAGCTCCCGCGCGCTCTCCGGCACGTCGGGATGCAGCAGCAGATCCTCCAGCACATCACGGTTGGTGGCGCGCGAGGTCTTGGTCTTCTTCAGCACGGGCAAGCCGAGTTCGTCGAACAGGACCTGCTCGAGTTGCTTGGGCGAGCCGAGGTTGAAGTCCTTGCCGGCCAGCGCATGGGCGCGCTTCACCAGGCTCTCGAGCTCCGCGAGGACCTCGCTCTCCATGTTGGTGAAGCGCGGCAGGTCGATGCGCACGCCGAGCATCTCGAGCTTGATCAGCACACGCGCCAACGGCAGCTCCATCTCGTGGAAGAGCAGGCCGAGCGGCCCCTCCCGGAGTCGCGGCGCGAGCACGGCCTCGAGCTCCCAGACCGCCAGCGCGTGGGCTCCGGCGTAGGCGCTGACCTGATCCGGCGCCAGCTCGTCCAGGGGCAGATGCACACCCCGACGGGGGTTGCTCAAGGATTCGCGCTGCGGAAGGGAGCGGTCCAGCTCCGCGATGGCGACCTCTTCCAGCTCGTGACCGCGACGCTCGGAGGCGAGCAGGTAGCTGGCCAAGCTCACGTCGAAGTCGCCTCCCGCGAGGTCGATGCCGGCCCGCGCCAGCGCCACCGTGTCTCGCTCCAGGGAGCCACAGACCTTCTTCACGTGGGCGTCTGCGAGCAGCGCCAGCAAGGGAGCTTGCGCCTCGGCCGAGGGTTGTTCGCCCGAGTCGAGGGCGCGGTGCGCGAGGGGCACGTAGGCGACGCGCGCCGGGCCGAGCGTGAGGGCCACGCCCACGGCACGCGAGCGCAGGGGGCTGGCGTCGGCCACCGCCACGAAGAGCGCGAAGCGACCTGCGGCCCGTGCGCGCTGACACCACGACGCGACCGACTCGCCATCGCGCAGGATCACCACCTCGGTCGCGGGGACTTCCTCCGCCGGGCGTCCGAGGCGCGCCTCGAGGCGCGACAGCTCGAGCTCGCGGAAGAGCGGCCTCAACGCAGCCGCGTTGGGCGCCACGTTGCGAATCTGCTCTTCGGAGAAGTCGAGGGGCACCTCCTGGAAGAGCGCGACGAGCTCTCGTGACAGCTCCGCGAGGTCGCGATGCTCACGCAAGCGCTCGCCGAGCTTGCCCTTCACCTCGTCCGCGTGCGCGAAGACGCCGTCGAAGGACTCGTATTGCGCGAGCAGCTTGGCGGCGGTCTTCTGACCGACGTTCGGCACGCCGGGGATGTTGTCCGAGGAGTCCCCCATCAGCGCCAGCAGGTCGCCCACGCGACGCGGCCTCACGCCCATCTTCTCGATCGTCTCGGCCACGCCGAAGACCTTCTCGCGCATGGGGTCGTAGAGCATGACGCTCGGCCCGACGAGCTGCAGCAGATCCTTGTCGCCGCTCAGGATCACGGTCTTCAGGCCCTGATCGCGCGCGCCCACGACGATGGAGGCGATCACGTCGTCCGCCTCGTAGCCGGGCGCCTCGAGGCCGCACAGACCCCAGGCCGTGACGAGCTCGCGCACGCGCCCCATCTGGGTCTTCAAGTCCGCGGGCGCCGGCGGTCGGTTGGCCTTGTAGGCGGGATAACGCTGCTTGCGCAGAGTCGGGCCGGGCGAGTCGTAGGCCACGATGAAGCGCGCAGGCTTATGTTCTTCGAAGAGCTTCAGCAGCATCTGGGCCACGCCCGCCACGGCGCCGGTCGCCTCGCCCTTGGAGTTCGAGAGCGGCGGCATGGCGTGGTAGGCGCGGAAGATGAAGGCGCTGATGTCGAGGATGTAGAGCGCGTCGGGATCCCCCGGCGGGGGCAGCTCGGTCGGCGCAGGGGAGTCCTCGGAGGGCGAGTCGGCGGTCATGGCCGCGACCATAGCGGATCTCGCGTGCCCCGGGATCACTCGGCGAGCCTTGCGTGATCGCCGCCCGGGAGGGTCGCTCTCCGGGGGACGGCGGCCTTGCCCGTGCGAGCGCTCGGCACGGGTCGTCCGCCTGGCCGGAGGGCGCTCGCGCAAGGCCGCCTCGCCGCGCGCGCCAAGTCGGGCGTGGGTTGGAGGCGACTTGGCACGCGCGGAGCCCCCTCCGCGCGACCCTCCCGTGCGGCCGCGCAGTATGACCCTGACCGGCTGGAGGACCTCTCGTTCGTGATGGACTCCGGCCGCAGCTTGCTGACTACGATCTCGCACGAGCAGGACGCCTACATGTCCCTGAGTTCTCTCGAGTTGAACACGCTGCGCGGGTCACACCCGGCCTTGGCCGCCCTCCTCGTGCTCGAAGGTCTTGAGCAGACACCCTCCGGAGAGGCCCGTTCCGAGCCCGCTCTGCCTTGCGCCCTCAGTTTCGGCCGTGCTAAGGGCCCTTGCCCTTCCAGGAGCGCCGCGCCTTGGCCACGGGGGCGACTCGAGGAGCGAAGGCCGACCATGTTCGAGACCCTGACCAAGGGCTTCCGCTCAGCGCGAAACCGCCTCTCCGGCGTGACCGAGCTGACGGAAGCCAACATCGACCAAGCGCTCCGAGACGTGCGCCTCTCCCTGCTCGAGGCCGACGTCGAGTTCGGCGTCACCAAGAGCTTCCTCGCTCGCGTGAAGGAGCAAGCCCTCGGCGCCACGGTGCAGACCAGCGTCAAGGTCGGCAAGCGCAAGGTCAAGGTGGGCGCCGCCGAGCAGTTCATCAAGATCTGCCAGGACGAGCTCGAGGCGATGATGGCCTGGGAAGGCGAGGCCATCGACTTCGCCAAGAAGCCCAAGCCCACCGGCATCATGATGGTCGGCCTGCAGGGCTCGGGTAAGACGACCTCGAGCGCCAAGCTCGCGCGCCTGCTCGAGAAGGAGCACGGACGCAAGCCGCTCCTGGTCGCCGCCGACGTGCAGCGCCCGGGCGCCATCGAGCAGCTCCAGGTGCTGGGCGAGCAGCTCGACATCCCCGTCTTCGCCATCCCTGGCGGCCGTCCGCTCGACATCTGCGAGCGCGCCATGGCCCACGCGCGCAAGCTCAAGCGTGATACCATCATCTATGATACCGCCGGCCGTCTGGCGGTGGATGAAGCCCTGATGGACGAGCTCGGGCAGATCAAGCGGAGCGTGAACCCGGAGGCCGTGCTCCTGGTCGTGGACGCCATGATTGGTCAGGACTCGGTGAAGACGGCCACGGCCTTCCACCAGCGCCTGGGCCTGTCGGGCGTGGTCTTGACCAAGCTCGACGGCGACGCCCGCGGCGGCGCGGCCCTGTCCGTGCGTCAGGTGACGGGCGCGCCCGTGAAGTTCGTCGGTACGGGCGAGACCCTCGACAAGCTCGAGCAGTTCCGACCCGAGGGCATGGCCAGCCGCATCCTCGGCATGGGCGACGTCGTCGGCCTGATGAAGGACTTCGGGGACGTCGTCGACGAGCAGAAGGCCGAGGAGGACGCCAAGCGCCTGCTCCAGGGCCAATTCTCCCTCGACGACTTCCTGCAGCAGATCGAGATGCTCCAGAACATGGGGCCACTCAAGGACGTGTTCGAGAAGCTGCCCTTCTTCGGCGACTCGATGCCCGAGGGCTTCAACTTCGACGAGAGCGAACTGACGCGCACCAAAGCCCTGGTCAACTCCATGACCCGCGCCGAGCGCAACGACATCGAGCTCTTTCGCAAGCAGCCGAAGCGCCTCGAGCGCGTCGCCAAGGGCTCGGGACGCGAGACGAAGGACGTCGCCGAGCTGCTCCAGCGCTTCGCCTTCATGCGCCAGATGATGAGCGGCATCGGTCAGCAGGCGGGCATGCTGTCCAAGATCCCGGGCATGAAGCAGATGGCCGCGGCGCGCCGGCTCAAGGACGTGGTCCGGACGGGCGGCCTCGAGGGCAACCCGATGATGGCGAACCTCGCGGAGGAGCTACTCGAAGCCGCCGTCGCGGGACAAGGCGGCGGTGGCTTCGGCATGGCCGCGCCCGCCGGCGTGCGCCGCAAGGTCGACCACAGCAAGAAGAAGTCCCAACGCAAGCAGCAGAAGAAAGCGCGGCGCAAGAGCCGCCATTGAGGCACGCATGATCCGACGAGACTCCTCCACCCTTGCCAGGCGAGCCCTGAGCCCGCGAGCGGCTCTTCACCTCGCCCTGAGCGCGAGCATCCTCTTCGGCCTGGCTGGTTGTGTGGAGAAGTCGGAGCTGACCCAGGCGCAGCGCAGCCAGGTGGCGAGCTACGTGAAGCACGAGGCACCCACGCCCCAGCATCCGCTCGACATCTCCTTCGAGGACAAGATCATCCTGCTCGGCTACGATGTGGAGCCCGCGACCTGGCGGCCCGGCGAGTCGCTGCGCATCACCTGGCATTGGAAGGTCGCACGCGCCCTCGAGGAGGGCTGGCAGCTCTTCACACACGTGGTGGACAACGCGGGCGCCAACCGCCTGAACGCGGACGGCGACGGAGCCATCCGAGGCATCTACCCGCCCGGGCAGTGGCGAGCCGGCGAGTACATCGAGGACGTGCAGGAGCTGACGCTGCCCAGCGATTGGAACTCGACGCAGGCGACGCTTTACATCGGCTTCTGGAATGGACCGCATCGCCTGCGCATCATCCGCGGCCCGAACGACGGCGACAACCGCGCGCGCGCCTTCAGCATCCCGACGCCGGCGGCGGCGCCCGGTGCGGCGCCCGAGCCCGGACGACCCGCGGTACCGAGCCTGACCGTCTCGAAGGTGACCACGCCTCCGACCATCGACGGTCGCCTCGACGAGGCCGTCTGGACCTCCGGCGACGCGCCCACGACCGCCGCCTTCGTGAACACCATGAATGGCGCCAGCGCCCAGCCCGTGGCGCACGCGCGCATGCTCTGGGACGACGAGCACCTCTACGTCGGCTTCGAAGTGCAGGACGACCAGCTGAAGAGCGGCTTCCGCGAGCACGACGACCACCTCTGGGAGCAAGACGCCGTCGAGCTCTTCCTCGATCCTTCGGGCAGAGGATTGAACTATTTCGAGCTGCAGATCTCGCCTCGCGGCGTCACCTTCGACACGCGCTACGACTCCCGTCGCAACCCCCAGCCCATCGGTCACGCCGATTGGGAGAGCCACATGCGCGCCGTGGCCGTCACCCAGGGCACGGTCGACGACGACGACGCCGACCAGGGCTACACGGTCGAGGCGGCCATCCCCTGGGCGTCCTTCGCCACCGGCAGCCCGGCCCCGAGCCGGCCCACGCCGGGCACGGTCTGGCGCGCGAACTTCTACGTGATGGACGCGCGAGACGGAAGCCAGCGCGCGGTCGCCTGGTCGGCCCCTCGCGTGGGCGACTTCCACGTACCGGATCGCTTCGGCCGCTTGTTCTTCCAGGATCCGAGCGCCCCGACACCCACCGGCCCCGTCCCCGCCGCCGCCATCGGCGTGCAGGCGGTGGGTGCGTTGCCGGCGGCTCCGTCCGTCGCAGCTACGGCGCCTTCGGCCGCGCCGACCACGGGAGCGCCTCAGATCCTGCCGCGCATCTTGGAGCAGCAGCT
Organism: Myxococcales bacterium; assembly: GCA_009992505.1. Taxonomy (GTDB): domain Bacteria; phylum Myxococcota_A; class Polyangia; order Polyangiales; family Houyiibacteriaceae; genus JAADHO01. The sequence continues at coordinate 3,060 of JAACVI010000049.1, read as the reverse complement.
CCGAACCAGGCAGCGCCAGACCGAGCAGCGCCTGGAAGGGCTGCAGAACCGCAACTCCGCACAGCAGGGCGAGTCGGTTCCGAGCCCGACCATGGCCGCCACCATGGCGCCCTAAGGATTGGCGCGCCGCACCAGCAGCACGTACACGTAGCCCGGCGTGTAGGGCACGACCCGCTCCACGCGATAGCGCAGGCGCACGAAGGGCATGGCGGCGACGCGGCGCTCCACCGGGTAGCCCAGCAGCTGGCTCAGATTTCCGTCCGCGTCCACCTCGGGAGCGATGGCGGCGTGGAGCACGAGGGCGGCGGGATCTCGTCGCGCCAGGTAGGCCGGGTCGATGTGCTTGGCGAGGTAGCCACCGGCGGAGCCGGCGATCACGGGGTCGGTGACGCCCCCGAGGTCCACGATGGGCGCGCCGCTGCGGTAGCCGAGGTAGCCCACGTCGACCAGAGCGATGGGTCCAGCCAACGCGCCGAGTTCAGCCGCCAGCGGCCCGGCCACGGACTCGCGGGCGTGACCCGACGCGCGCAGCTCGGGCAGCTCCAGGCCGGCGAAGAGCAGGGGCAACGCCAGCGCCACGACCCCGAGCCCGAGGGCACCCCGAGGGCGCGTGCGCTGCAGCGAGGTCAGCCCCTCGACCGAGGCCAGCGCGTAGAGAGGCACGATGGGCGCGAAGAGCCGGTAGCCAGGCATCCAGTCCCCCCCCGCGAGGGCGATGGCCACGAGATGCGCGAGCACGGCTGCCGCGTAGACACGGCCGCGACCCGCAGCCCGTAGGGCCCACGCCGCCAGGCCCAGCCCGAAGCCGCCGAAGCAGACGAACACGCCGCGCGCCACGTAGTCCATGCCCGCCCAGGGCGTCGAGGGTTTGGCCGCGAGCGCCATCGGCCATGCGTGTCCGAAGAGCACGAGGCGAAAGACCACCACCAGCGCGACGCCCGCGATGGCGACGGCCAAGGCACGCCCGCGCATGCGCGACTCGAGGCCGAGCAGGAGCACGAAGCCCGCGACGCACGCCTCCGGACGCAACCAGGCCAGAAGCCCGACCATCGCGCCCGCGACCAGGCTGCGCCGGCTCGACGCTCCCTCGGGTGCCGCCAGCAGCAGGAGCAGCGCGGCCACGCCGATGCCCAGCCCTCCCACCGTCCAGGGCAGGAACGCCGCGTTGGTGCCGATCACCAGCGCGACCAGCCAGGCCTTGCCCGACCCCGCACGGGTCGCCAGAGCCGCCGCCAGAGCGCCGCAGACGAGGTCCACGCCCTTGGCCAGAGCGACCGACGAGACCCCCGCCCACTGCCCGAGACCCATGGGCAAGAGCCAGATCGGACCGGTCACCCCGTCGCTGGTCACGCCGGGGTTGAAGGCGTAGCCGTGGCCGTGCGCGAGGTTCTGCGCGTAGCGCGCCACGATGTAGGCGTCGTCGATGGTGAAGGGCCAGGCCAGCGCCCCTGCCGAGAGCACGAGGGCGGCCGCCAAGAGAGCGGCCCATGGGCGTGAGTCACGCATCGAGGCGAGCCTACACGGCCAACGCCGGGCCTGCCGCGAGACCGATGGCCAGCGTCCCCGCTTCGGGTTAGCCTCAACGGCTCTGATGATGCGCACGCGACTCATCGCTGGCCCGGTCACCGGCTTGGTGCTCAGCGCCATCCTCGCCACTGTGCTCGCGCTCGTCAGCAGCGCCGAGACGCTGGTCGAGCCTCTGCGCGTGGATCCGAGCCGGCCCGCGCCCGTAACGCTGCGCTTGCCCGCCCATCTGGTGCTGCATTCCTCGGACGATGGCGAGGTGCTGCAGGTCGAGCGCCACCTGATCCGCCGAGGGGAGACGACGGCGAGCCCGGAGATCGGCAGCGCCGTGCGTGCCTACGAGAGCGCGCGACGACCGCCCAGCGCGACGGAGCTCGGCTCCCTCTGGCTGCTCTACTTCCTCCTGGCCAGCATCTTCACCACCTATCTGCGCTCCTTCAGCCCCAGCCGCGGCGCGCTGCTGCGCACCCAGGCGGGCATCCTGGGCATGGCGAGCGTGCTGCTGGCGGCGGGCAAGGGGTTTCTCCTGCTCACGGACTTCTCCGAGCTAGCCCTGCCCGTGGGGGCGCTCTCGCTCTGGTGCGCGTTCTACCTGGACCGACGAACCGCGCTGATGCTGTCGGTGGCGATGGCCTTCTTCGCCGCCAGCCTCGTCGGTTTTCGCCTGGTCAGCGTGGCCGTCTACTTGGCGGCGGGACTGGCGGGCACGGTCACGTTCCGCAATCGCATTCAGGCGCGGGGCATGCTGGCGTCGGGGCTGGCCGCGGGGCTTGCCTCGGGCATGGTCTTCTTCGCCGCGCGCGTGGTCTTCGAGGGGGGACAGGACATCACCGCGGAGATCGCGGATCCGCTGCATTCGGAGTCGCTGGCCGCCATCGCGGGCGGCGTGCTGTCGGGCTTCATCGCCTTCTTGTTCCAGGGCATCGCCGTGCTCGCCCTCGGAGCGGTCTCGCGTGGACGCCTGATGGATCTGACCGATCTCAACCAGCCGCTGCTGCGCAAGATGAAGGAGGACGCGCCCGGCTCCTGGGAGCACTCCCGCGCCATGGCGAACCTGGCCGAGGGTGCCGCGGTGGCGATCGGCGCGGACGCGCTGCTCACGCGGGTGGGCGCCTACTACCACGACCTCGGCAAGAGCGTTCAGCCCAAGTACTTCGTGGAGAACCTGGTGGGCGGCGAGCCGTCTCCGCACGATGGGCTCGCGCCGCACGTCAGCGCCGACGCCATCATGGCGCACGTGGTCGAGGGCACGCGCATCCTGCGCGAGGGCGGCATCCCCGAGCCGGTGGTGGAGTTCGCCTACACGCACCATGGCACGAGCGTGATCGAGTTCTTCTGGCATCGCTGCGAGGAGGAGGGCAACCCGCTTGGCCTGACCAAGGCGGCCTTCCAGTACCCGGGCATGCGACCGCGTACGAAGGAGACGGGCATCCTGATGTTGGTGGACGCCATCGAGGCGGCGGCCCGCACGCTGGATCCTCCGACCCGTGAGAAGTTCGCCGCGCTCGTGCAGCGCGTGATCTTCGGCAAGCTCCA
>JAACVI010000230.1 GCA_009992505.1 Myxococcales bacterium | reverse complement strand
AGCTCGCTCGGGTGTCGCTCGCCCTTGCCATACACGTAGACGCCGCGGCCCGTCTTCAGCCCGAGGTGACCCGCGAGGACCAGGCGCCTCAGCAGTGACGGGATGCGGAAGCGCGAGTCCTTCAGCTCCACGAGCATGGTCGAGGCCATGGCCATGACCACGTCGAGGCCGATCAGGTCGGCCAGCTCCAGAGGCCCCATGGGGTGACCGCAGCCGAGCTTCATCGCGCGATCGATGTCCTCGGGGCTGGCGATGCCCGCCTCGAGGGACTCCATGGCGTGGAGGATCAGCGGAACCAGCAGGCGGTTCACGACGTACCCCGGGCGCGGCGCCACCGTGACCGGCGTCTTGCCCAGCGCCTCGACGAGGGCGCGGCCCGCGGCGAGGGTCTCGTCTGTCGTCTTCGCCGTGCCGGCCACCTCGACCAGCTTCATCACCGGTGCCGGGTTGAAGAAGTGCAGCGCCAGGAAGCGCTCGGGTTGCGTCAAGGACTCGGCCAACTTTGCCAGCGAGAGGGAGGAGGTGTTGGTGGCGAGCAATGCGGTCGTCGGGAGGTGAGCCTCGATGCGCGCGAGCAGCGCCGCCTTGCTGACGAGCTCCTCCCCGGCCGACTCGATCGCCAGATCCACGTCGGCCACGGCCTCGAAACCACGCGCGAACGCGATCCGTCCCAGCATGGCGTCCGCCTCGCTGCGCTCGAGCCGCCCCCGTTCGACGTGCCGATTCAGGATGGCCTCGAAGCGCTGCCGGGTCGCTGCCGGATCGCCATCGCTTGCCCGCAGCAAGACCACCGAGAGGCCCTGCTTGACGGCGACCTCGGCGATGCCGAGGCCCATGCGCCCTGCGCCCACGATCGCGATCTTCTGCATGCGAGCCTCCCTGGCTTGATCCGAATTTACTAGTTGACGAATATTCCCCGCGAATCCCAACCTAACCCGGTCAACACGCCGCGTCGACGGGCCGAGCAGTCATCTTTGTATCATGAAATACAGCATACGCGAACTTTACCTGTGAACAGCTTGTTAAGCGCAGAAGGCCGGGAAAAGTGGCTTCGAGGGACCTCGTATCCCGCGTTGACAGCCTCCTGAGGGCCCCCTAGAGTCGGGTCGCTCGTCCCCCCCGAAGCCCCGCTCAGGCCTCGTGTGACGCGCAGGAGGATCCATCGATGGCCGCCCGTCAGACCAAGTTCATCTTCGTCACCGGGGGTGTCGTCAGCTCCATCGGCAAGGGCCTGACGGCCGCTTCGATGGGGGCTCTGATGGAGGCGCGTGGCCTGAAGGTCACGAACATCAAGCTCGACCCCTACATCAACGTCGACCCCGGCACGATGTCGCCCTACCAGCACGGTGAGGTCTTCGTCACGGACGACGGGGCCGAGACCGATCTCGACCTGGGTCACTACGAGCGCTTCACCTCCGCGGTGATGAGCCGGGCCAACAACTTCACCACGGGCCGCATCTACGACGCCGTGATCTCCAAGGAGCGTCGTGGCGAGTACCTGGGCGCCACGATCCAGGTGATCCCGCACATCACGGACGAGATCAAGGCCCGCGTGCTCGACGTGGCGGCACGCGTGGACGTGGCGATCGTCGAGGTTGGCGGCACCGTGGGTGACATCGAGTCGCTGCCCTTCCTCGAGGCCGTACGTCAGCTCAAGGTCGATCTCGGACCGATGCACGCGCTCAGCGTGCACGTCACCCTCGTGCCCTACATCGCGGCCGCCGGTGAGCTGAAGACCAAGCCCACGCAGCACTCGGTCAAGGAGCTCCTGGCGCTGGGCATCCAGCCCGAGATCCTGATCTGCCGCACGGATCGCCCGCTGCCCATGGCGCTGAAGAAGAAGATCAGTCACTTCTGCAACGTGCCCGTGGACTGCGTGATCGCCGCCGAGGACGTGGGCGTGATCTACGAGCTGCCCCTCGCGCTGCAGGCCCAGGGCCTCGACCAGCAGCTGGTGCAGCGACTCAACATCTGGTCTCGTGACCCGGATCTCTCGCCCTGGCACCGCGTCGTCGACAAGACGCGTCACCCCAAGCATGGGCGTGTCTCCATCGCCGTCGTGGGCAAGTACGTGCACCTGCGCGACTCCTACAAATCCCTGCACGAAGCCATCGTCCATGGTGGCCTCGCCAACGACGTCGAGGTCGAGATGGTCTATCTCGACAGCGAGGAGCTGGAGGCGGGAGACATCTCGCGACAGCTCGAGGGCCACGACGCCGTGCTCGTGCCCGGTGGCTTCGGAGACCGCGGCACGGAGGGCAAGATCGCCGCCATCCGCTACGCGAGGGAGCGCGGCGTGCCCTTCTTCGGCATCTGCCTCGGCATGCAGATGGCGGTGGTCGAGTTCGCCCGCCACGTCTGCGGCATGGAGAAGGCAAACAGCGCCGAATTCAGCGACGAGCAGCCGTCCGTCATCGACCTCATGCCCGAGCAGCGCGGCGTGGAGGAGAAGGGCGCCACCATGCGCCTGGGCGCTTACCCCTGCGTGCTCACGGCTGGCACCGTCGCCGCCTCGATCTACGGCAGCCTCGAGATCAGCGAGCGGCACCGTCACCGCTACGAGGTCAACAACGACCACCGCGCGGCGCTCGAGGCCAAGGGGCTCGTGCTCAGCGGCCTCTCGCCCGATGGTCACCTGGTCGAGATCGTCGAGCTGCCCGACCATCCGCACTTCGTCGGCTGTCAGTTCCATCCCGAGTTCAAGAGCAAGCCGCACAAGGCTCATCCGCTCTTCTCGCGCTTCGTCGGCGCCGCCCTGGCGCGTCGACGGGATCGCACGAACAAGGCGCGGACGACCTCCACGGAGACGGCCGCACCCGACGAGTCCGTGTCGACCGTGACCAGCCCCGAGTCCTGACGTCCTCGCCGACGCCCGGGGCAGCCGCCCGAACCACGACAGGATTGTCGTGCCGCGCGCCAGCCATGGCCGGGCCGCCCCTGTGATCCTGCGGCAATTCGCCCTTTGTCACAGACTGGCCCGGCAGGCACGGAGCGTGCTACTCAGTTCTCTCAGCCTGGAGACGGGCGGCTAGACGGGTCCGTGTGGTGGCCCGCCAGGAGGAATGATGATCAAGGTAGACAAGCGTGTGCTCTTGGCCCTGGGCCTGGGACTTTTGCTGACCGCCGGTTGCGGCGACGACAGCAGCCGCCCCGCCGACTCGGGCACCGCGCACGACACCAGCGTCGCCGACACGGGCGTCGTGCTCATGGATGGCAGCATCGACACGGGCACCACGCCTACCGACAGCGGTATCGACACGGGCACGATCCCGGGCGATGGCGGCACCGGCATGTGTCCTAGCGGCGCGTGCGACATCCTCAGCAACGTCGGCTGTGGCACGGGCGAAGGCTGCTACTTCGCCTCCAGCGGTCCCGACGCGGGTCCGGCTCCGGTCTGTGCCACGGCGGGCACCGCCGGTGACGGCGCGGCCTGTACCGCGCTCCAGGACTGCCAAGAAGGCTTCCTGTGCGACACGGGCGCCGGCATCTGCCGCCACTACTGCTGTGACAACTCCGACACGGGCTGTCCCCTGGGCCAGCGCTGCTCCGTCACCTTGGTCGACGCGGCGGGCCACCCCACGGGCGTGGGCTTCTGTCGCCTGCCGGACACCTGTGATCTGCTCGCGCAGACCGGATGCCCGTCGGGCCAGTCCTGCTACCCGTCCGGCGGCGACGGCGTCAGCTGCACCGCGTCCAGCGACAACGCTGTCGAAGGCGCGTCCTGCATGTTCGCGAACGTCTGCGCGGGTGGTCTCATCTGCGTCAAC
>JAACVI010000048.1 GCA_009992505.1 Myxococcales bacterium | reverse complement strand
CGTGGTGAAGACGCGGTCATCGCCTCCATGGAGGAGAAGATGTCCGAGGCCATGCCGGCGCTCGAGAAGCGCATCGGCGCCCTGTGGACGCTCGCCAACATCGCGACCCTGATCGGTCTGCTCGGCACCATCCGAGGTCTGATCAAGGCGTTCAAGGCGGTCGGTGTCATCACCGACCCGGCGCAGAAGTCGAGCGTGCTCTCGGCCGGTATCGCCGAGGCCATGTGGAACACCTTCCTTGGCCTCCTCATCGCCGTGATCTGCATGTTCGCCCACTTGATCCTCCACGGCATGGCGAAGAAGCAGAAGCAGGAGATGGAGAAGGCGACGATGCGTCTCGAGAACCTGCTCACCCTGCGTCAGAAGGGCTGAGCCCCTCCCGGGTTGAACCACCATGCCTCTGAAGCTCACGTCACAGCAGCGACGCTACCTGCGCAAGCACGGAACACGTCCGGAGCTCGACGCGTCCGAGTTGAGTGACGAGCTGAACATCGTCCCTTATCTGGACGTGGTCGTGAACCTGATCATGTTCCTGCTGATGGTGATCTCGTCGGTGGCGTTCTTCACTCAGGTGAACGCGTCCTTGCCGACCCTGGGTCGTGGGGGCGGAGCCACAGGGCCCGCTGTGCCTCAGCTGAACTTGAACGTCACGCTCGCGGAGCGCGGGATCATCGTTGCAGGCGCGAGCGGTAAGCTCGCTCCCGGCTGCGAGACCACGCAAACCGGTGACGACGCGATCACCGTGCCCAGGACCAGCGCCGGCTACAACTGGGCGGCGCTTACGGCCTGCATCGTCAAGGTGAAGGCGGAGTTCCCGGACGAGACCAAGGTCACGGTGAGTGCCGATCCCCTGGTGACATTTCAGGACCTGTTAGGGGCTATGGACGCCGTTCGCATGAACGGTACGGACGAGCTCTTCACCGACGTCGTCATCTCGGCGGGTGTCCGATGATCCGGAGCCATTCGTCCAGGACGCAGCGTCCCAGCGCGGGGGTTCGCCGTGGCTGACAAAGAGCTGAACGACGGTGAGCGCTGGGCCACGATGGGCCAGGTCAAGAGCATGGCGCGCCGTCGTCTGCGCCGTATCCCCGAGGAAGAGGCCCAGGGGATCAACATCTACCCGATGATCGACATGATGACGATCTTGCTCGTGTTCATGGTCATGCAGTTCTCTGCGTCGAGCGCCTCGACCATCACCGCGTCCCCCGAGCTGCAGATCCCCTACTCGACCTCCACGGCTGACATGGGGGAGGCGGTCTCGCTGCTGATCTCACGCGGTGACATCACGGTCGACGGCGAGCGCGTCGTGGATCTGCGCAACGGCATGGTGGACCCGAGCGACAAGCGCGGCGGCTCCACGGGCTTCCTGATCACGCCTCTGGCCCGGAAGCTGGCCGAGGTGCGCGACATGCAGAAGGAGATCGCTCGGCGCAATCCGCGGCGGCCCTTCGAGGGTGACGTGCAGATCGTGGCCGATGCCCGGACTCCATTCCGCACGCTCTCCGAGGTGATCTACACGCTCGGTCAGAACGAGTTCAGCCAGCTGCACTTCGTCGCGAACAAGACGAGCATCATCGGCGCGCGCTCTCCCGTCGCCGGCGAGTAGCCACGCGAGGCTTCGCGGCCTCAGGAACTTCCGGAAGTCGAGGCTGTCAGAAGGCGGAATGGGCGAGCGCAGGCTCGCTTCTCCGACCGATGGCGCTGAAGCTCACAGCACGGCAACGACGCTACCTACGCGACCACGGCACGCGGGCGTCGGCGGACGCCTCCGAGCTGAGCGACGAGTTGAACATCGTCCCCTACCTCGACGTGGTCGTGAACCTGATCATGTTCCTGCTGATGGTCATCTCGTCGGTGGCGTTCTTCACCCAGGTGAGCACGTCGCTGGCCAGTCACGGAGACCCGCACGTGGGTCCAGCGCCCCAGTCGCTCGAGCTGAGCGTGACCTTGGCCGACCGCGGAATCGTAGTCGCCGACGCGCATGGCTTGCTCGCAGCCGGCTGCGAGACGACACGCATGGGCTCCGACGCGATCACCGTCCCGACGCGTGGCGACGGCTACGACTGGGCGGCGTTGAACGGCTGCGCCACCACCCTGAAGCGCCGGTTTCCCGCCGAGTCGCGCATCATCGTCAGCGCCGATCCGCAGGTGCCCTTTCAAGATCTGCTCTCTGCCATGGACGCCATTCGCGTGAACGGCACGGATGAGCTGTTCTCGGATGTCGTGCTTTCGGCCGGACTTCGCTGACCAGGCGCTGCTAGAGCACCGAACGGCTTGAAACCACCCGAATTCGGCGGCGGGACAGCCGCCAGGCACGGCCGGCCGCTCCTCGACGATGCTTCAGCATCGCCTCGTCGTGTCCGACGGCGCCTGACGGCCGTCGCGCTCCCGGCTTTCTGGGCTCGGAAGGCCGGTCGGTGCTCTAGTGGAAGGTCGCCTCGTAGCGGGCGCGCCTGAGCCACTCGTCCGCTTCGGCGCGCGCCGCGACGCTGCGTGAGGTGTCGTCGCGGATGCGGGCGAAGCGCATGCGTGCGTCGGCCATGTCGTCGGTGGCGAAGCTGGCGATCGCCGTGAGGCGCTCGGCCTCGACCGTGAGCCTGCGTGTCGGCAGACCGCGATCGAGCGCGTCGACCAGCATCGGCCGAGCGAGATCGTAGCGCCCGCTCGCGAAGAGCTGACGTGCGGCCAGATAGGGGCCCAGGCCGCCACCGTCGAGCGCCGCGAGCTGGGCCGCGAGGTGCACGACGACCCGTGGCGCGCTGCCGCGGAGGTCGGGCCCGAGCAGCAAGTCGAAGACCATCGTGCGCGCCTCCGCCGGCTGCTCGAGCGCCCACGCCTTCACCTCGAGCAGTCGTGCCGAGCCCTCGCTCTGAGGCTGGTCGAGCAAGCGGCGGTAGATGGGGCGCGCCTCGTCGAAGGCGCCGCGCTGGACGAGCGCATCAGCCAGAGCCGCGTCCGCGGCGATGCGATAGGGCGTCGGCGCTCTTAGGCGCTCACGCAGGTCGACGAGGGCCTGGCGTGCCGTATCGAGCTCCCCCATGCGCGCCAGCGCCCCGATCTGGGCGACCTTGGCGCTCAGGTTCGCGGGATCCATGGCCAAGATCTCATGACAGGTCTCGCGCAGGCGCACGTCGTCCCCGGCTGCCGTGTCCCCGTCGAGGCGGCGTAGCAGATCGGCGATGGCGTGTGGGCAGATCGCATGCACGACCCCTGGTCGCTCGAAGCGCATGCGCGCGAGCTCGAGCGCCTCGGGAGGCAGAGGCACGGTCCTCAGGTAGGCGTGCCAGTGCTCTTCGAGCGAGTGCAGATCCGAGTGGGCGGCGGCCTCGATGTCACCGTCACGGTAGGCGCGCCGCACGACGGACCAGTCCCGGTCCGTCGCCAGCCAGCGCAAGAAGGAGCCCGCCACGGTGTAGGATTGGGCGGCCGAGCTGTTCAGGAAGCCCGCGCCCATCACCGACTCGAGGCTCGGCATGTGGTCGAGCTCGAGCATGGCGTGGGCCCATTGATCCGGAGTCAGCCCGTGCTGCGAACGGAAGGCCACGGCCACGGCCAGGCCCTCGATCAGGCCCGCGTTGGGCCACCAGCCCCCGAGGCTGCCGCCCAGGCGGAAGGGACCACGGGCGGTGTTGGCCGCGACCACGTGGGCGACCTCGTGCGCGAGCACGGGGTGGGGCCAACCCGCGAGCTGAAGGTGGACCTCGTTGCGCCAGGGCTTGGCGATGAAGGTCTCGTCGGCGCCCATCAGCTGACGCTTCTCGCTCGCGCTGCGGTAGAAGAAGGCGACCACCTTGGCCGTCTGGCGAACGCCGAGAGTGCTCTCGGCTTCGGCGACGCGGAAGTCGCAGTCGCGTCCCAGGCGGGTGGCGTCCGCGAGAGCCATCTCGCGCGGCACGTGAACCACACAGCGGTGACTCTCGAGCGTCCGACCCAGCACCTCGACGATGTGGTCCTCGTCCGCCCGATGCCCGAGCTCCGGCGCGTACACTTGCATCGCACCAAGCCCTGCGAGACCGAGCGCGAACACGCCGAAGGCGAGCAGATGTCGCCGCGCGCGTGCGAGCGACCAGCCGGCGAGTCCGGGCGTGTGGAGCGCGTGGAGGCCCGCCGCCAGGGTCAACAGCGCGAGCACGCTCCCGGCGCGGTAGCTCAGGTAGGCCTGCGTCACGCGAACGCTGCGGTCGTAGATCGTGCCCGGGAAATAGCCCACGAAGGGGTCGAAGACGAAGATGCCGGGACCCGAGTAGAACTGCCACACGCCCCAGCTGGCCGAGACCAGGGGAGCCGCCACGGCCAGGGTCACGGCCAGGCGGCGCCGCGGGACGAGCACGCCGATGCTCACACCGACGAAGCTGCCCAGCAGCACGCCCAAGCCCGGGCCCAGCAAGACGAAGAGCGCGCCCGTCCATGGATCGCAGCTCTGGGTCAAGGCTCCATGCAACCAGAGACAGGACACGGGCACGGCGAGCAAGAGCAGCGCGCGCCGGCTCGCCAGGGAGAGCAAGCCGAGCGCGCCTGGTGCCAGCCCGAGTCGACGCGCCCGAGCCACCTCGAGCGCCCCCAGGGCCGCCGCGAAGCCAGGGAGGACGAGCCCCAAGGCGAGCGCGCTCTCGACCCCGAGGATGCCCAGCAGCCGCGACTGCGTTAGCCCCAGGCCCAGGACCAAGCCCAGACCCAGGCCCACACGCAGCGTGCGCTGACCCGGTGCCGTCGAGGGCCTCATGGGCGCTCAGGAGTGGGGTGGCGCGGCGGGCGCGCTCTCGGGGTTCGCCCTGGGTGCGTCGGTGATGAGCGCGAGCCCGAGCAGCTCGCTGGCGTGCGCGACGTAGTGAATCTCGAGATCCCGCAGCACCTCGTTCGGCACGTCGTCGATGTCGGCCTCGTTGCGTCTCGGCAGGATGACGTGACGGACGCCCGCGCGATGGGCAGCCAAGCACTTCTCCTTGATGCCTGTGACCGCGAGGATGTTGCCTCGCAGCGTCAGCTCTCCGGTCGAGGCCACGTCCGTGCGCGGCAAGAGGCGGGTGAGCATCGAACTCAACGCCACGAAGAGCGGTACGCCGAGAGCAGCTCCGTCCTTGGGCACGGCGCCCGCGGGCAAGTGCACGTGGACGTCGAGCTTGTCCAGGAAGTCCTCCGGCAAGCCGAGGTCGCCGCAGTGGGCGCGGACGTAGGTGAAGGCGGTCGCGACCGACTCGCGCATGATGTCGCCCATGCGCCCCGTGAGGTGGATCTGGCCTTTGCCCGGCATGCGCGTCGCCTCGACGAAGAGCAGCTCTCCGCCACCAGGTGTCCACACCACGCTGGTCGCCACGCCCACTCTCGGATGCGTGGCCGCGTCCTGACGACTGCCGCGCGGGGGACCGAGCGTCGCCTCGACGAAGGCCTTGCTCGCTATCACCTGCAGGTCTTCGCCGTTGGCGAAGCGCACGGCGACGGCACGGCACAGCCCCGCCACCTGCTGCTCCAGCTTTCGCACGCCTGCCTCACGCGTATACTCTTCGATGAGCTTGGTGATGACCTTGTCGCCGATCTCCAGGCGCTCCGGCGTGAGGCCGTGATCCTCGAGCTGTCGCGGCACCAGGAAATCTCTCGCGATCGCAGACTTCTCGCGCGCCGTGTACCCCGGCAGCTCGATCATCTCCATGCGATCCTTGAGCGCCCGCGGGATCGTGTCCGAGCGGTTCGCCGTGGCGATGAAGAGCACCTGGCTCAGGTCCACGGGGACCTCCAGGTAGTGGTCCACGAAGGCCGCGTTCTGTTCGGGGTCCAGCACCTCGAGCAGCGCGCTCGCCGGGTCTCCACGCTCGTCCTGCGCGAGCTTGTCGATCTCGTCCAGCAGGATGACCGGGTTCTTGCTCCCGGCCTTCTTCAGCGCCGAGACGATCCGCCCGGGGAAGGAGCCCACGTAGGTGCGGCGATGACCGCGGATCTCCGCCTCGTCCTGCACGCCTCCCAGAGAGATGCGCACGAAGTTCCGGCCGGTCGCCCGCGCGATCGAGCGCGCGAGGGAGGTCTTGCCGACGCCGGGAGGACCCAGGAAGCAGAGCAGCGGTCCGCGCACGTCGTTCTTGAGCTTGCGCACCGCGAGGTACTCGAGGATCCGGCGCTTCGGCTTCTCGAGACCGTGGTGATCTTCGTCGAGCACCTGCCGCGCTTGTGCGACGTCGAGCCTGTCCGGCGTGGTCCTGGCCCAGGGCAGGTCCGTGAGCCACTCCACGTAGGCGCGAGAGACGTGATACTCGCCGCTGGCGGCGTTCATCGTGCTCATCCGCCCCAGCTGCTTGCGCGCCGCCTTGGCGGCCTCCGCCGACATCTCCGCACGCGAGACGCGCTCGCGCAGCTGCTCGAGTTCGTCCTCGTCGTCGGGATCCTCGCCGAGCTCGCGGCGGATCTGCTTGATCTGCTGGCGCAGCAGGTACTCTCGCTGGGAGCGCGACATCTCCTCGCGCACCATCGTGGAGATCTCCTTTTTGACTCGGTAGACCTCACCCTGACGGTTCACCAACTCGAGCACGCGTCGGAGCCGCTCTCGCACGTCGAGCAGCGCGAGCACGCTCTGCTTGGCCTCGTTGGAGATCGGCAGGTTCGAGGTCACGAGGTCGGCGAGGGCGCCCGGCTCGCGCACGTTGTCGAGCATGGAGCTGGTGTCGCGCGCCTTGTTCGGCAGGAAGCGCGAGAGCTTGCGCGCGCCTTCACGCAGATGACTGGCGAGGGCCTCGACCTCCACGTCCATGATGGGCTGCTCGTGGATGCGCTCGACCCGCGCGCGCAGGATGGGCTGGCGCTCGAGTGGCTCGACGATGTTCATCCGGCTCACGCCCTGGAGCACGATGCTGTAGTTGCCGGAGCTGAGGCGGATCACCTTCAGGATTCGCGCCAGCGTGCCCATCGTGTGGAGCTGCGCGAAGGTTGGATCCTCCGTCTCGGGCTTGCGTTGCGCGACCACTCCGACGAGTGGGCGGCTCTCTCCAGACACCTCCTCCACGAGTCGTACGGAGCGCGCCCGACCCACGTTCACCGGCACGACCGAAGCCGGGAACAGGACCGAGTTCCGCAGGGGGAGGATGGGGACGATGGGCTCGCGCCCGGCGGGGAAAAGAGAGTCGACCATGGCGGTGCGACAAGATAGGCGTTCGGGATCGGCCTGGCAACGCAGGCGCTACCAATCGGACCAACGCCTGTGCTCGCGGCGCATCGGTGCTGGCCTCGGGCGACCACCTCTGGTAAGAAGTTGGCGTTACTGGGGTGTGTAGGACAAGCTCCTACATAGCGCACCCGAGGATCACCATGACCAGCACCCAGATGCCGAAACTCACGACCATTGTCGCCATCGCCGCACCCTTCCTGCTCGGCGGATGCAGCGGGGCCCTATGGGGCAACGTGGTCGTCTTGGCGGTCTCGGCCGGTATCTTCGTCGGCACGCTGTCCCTCGGGCGCAGGAGTGAAGCCACCCGCTCCGCCGAGGCCTCGACCCCGACCGCGCCTCGCGCCTAGTCCCTTGGGGCGGGTGTCCGCTTCCAACTGGCTGGCGAGTCGTTCGCCTGCGGGTGTAAGGTCTGACGACGTGGCGCCTGCGCACGCTGGCCATGAGTCTCGAAGAATCCCGCTTCCGACCGCTCACCGCTCTTCGCGTCGCCGATCTCGAGGCGATCCGTTTGTTGCTTCGTGGCGGCTCCGTCATCGATTGGCACCGCCTCGACTTCGAGGACATGGAGCAGGTGCAGCGCTTCCTGCGTGCGCAGGAGATCGACCTCGGCGACGCGTCCGATCGCGCGCGGTCCGAAGCGGTGAAGAATTCCGCGATCGCCTACCTGAGGCGCAACTTCGATTTCCCGATCCCGAAGCCGGTGGCGCGCTCGGACGTGGCGGAGCTGATGCTCCTCGCCAGCACCAAGGGTCATCGACAGCTCTGCGCGTGCACGATCCTGAAGGTGATGCACATCATCCATCACCTCGAGGCGCGCGAGCTGCTCTTCATGCTGCCGACCTCCGACGAGGATGCGTTCCACCTGGTCGAGAAGAAGATCTACCGCGTCGTCGGCGGGGCGTTGGCGCAGGGATTCCCCATCGTCGAGTTCATCGGTGGCCGCAAGAACCGCGACTCACTCTTCACCAAGTTGCTCTCCAAGCCCGAGGTGACGGCGGCGCAGGTCTACGACAAGGTGCGCTTCCGCATCGTGACGCGCAGCCCGGAAGACGTCTTCCCGATGCTCGCGTACCTGATGGACGAGCTCTTCCCGTTCAACTTCGTCATCCCGGGCGAGTCCACGAACACGCTCGTGCCTTTCCGCCGCTACTGCGAGGCCGATCCGCACCTGCGGACGCTGCTACCGCGCCTGCAATTTCCGCCGGACCTCGAGGAAGTGGAGCGCGGCAACCTGGACAACGTCTTCTCCGCGCCGAGCTACCGCGTGGTGCATTTCGTGGCGGACATGCCCGTGCGCATGCCCGAGGAGTTGCTCGAGAACGCGCCGCCCGCGGCTTGGGCGTTGGGGCGCGTCGTGTTCGTTCAGACGGAGTTCCAGGTGCTCGATCAGTCCACCGATCACGACAACGAGATCGGCGAGGCCAGTCACGAGGCCTACAAGGCGAGGCAACAGGTGGCGGTTCAACGTCGCCTGAAGGTTGGCGCCGAGCAGCCCGCCGAGAAGACCAGGTCGCGTCGTCGCAGCTCGAAGCCACCGAGCCAACGACCCTCCTCCGGTTCGAAGCGCAAGAAGAGCGCCGAGTAGGGCGGACGCCCTCGGAGCGTCCGCGCTTCGGTCCGTCCGTGGCGTCAGTGGTTCGGGGCGCGCCCAGCGGTGGCGCACGCCTCAGAGGCGGCGCACGCCTCAGAGGCGGCGCACGATTCGCAGCGTCTGACCCGGCTCCACCGTCACGGTGACGTTGTGCATGGTGCCGTCGTTCGTTCGCAGCCCGACCTGATGGTCCCCCGCAGAGACTCGCATCGAGCGAATCGGGGTGTTCTGTCCGGTGTCACGACCATCGAGGAAGACGTGGGCCCAGGGCATGGTGTTGATCACCAATACGCCTCGCCCGCGCGGGCGCATGGCGGACGACATGGTCGTGTTCACGGGCGTCGTCATGGTGGGCGTCGGCGTCGGCGTCATCGTGATCTGCGTGCTCATGCTGGCCACGTGCACGGGACCCATGGTGGGCGTCGGCGTCGCGCTCGCGACGTGGGTCTCCATGGTGGGCGGCTCCACCATCCGCGGAGTGGGCGTCGGAGTGGGTGTGGGCGCCAGCGCGACGTGTTCGGGCTCGGGGGTCTGTGTGGGCGCGGCCGCGACGTGTGTCGGTTCCGTGGTCGGAGTCGGAGTCGCGACCTGTGGCGCCCCGGCCACCGCGGCCGCGGGCGCCGTGGCGGTCAGCGCGATGTCCATGGTGAGGGTCTCGTTCTCGTGGACCTCGACCACACGCGCGTAGGGTTGGTAGCCCTCGGCTGCGACCTCGACCAAGCGTCGGCCTGGCGGGAGCTCTTCGATGCGCAGCGGGGACGCGCCCTTGGACTCCCCATCCACGGAGACCGCGGCGGTGGCTTCGTCCGGCGAGGTGCGGATCTCGAGCGCGCCGTACTTCGCGCCACCAAAGGCCACATAGGCTCCGCCGACACCGAGCGCGAGCATGACGACGGCGGCCGCAGCGAAGAGGACATAGCTGTTCTTCTTGGCCGCCGGCGCTGGAGCCAGCAACGCTTCCGCCGCGGCTGGCGACTGCGCGCCCATCTCCATCGTCTGCAGGCGGCGCTGCGGGCCATCCGTGACGGGCGTGGGTTGGTGCGCCAGAGCTGGAGGAGGGGCGTCGAAACCTGGACTCGCCGCGTGCCGCGGTCCGTCGCCGGGCATCAAGCTGCCTGGGCGCTCCAGAGGCACGACCCCGGGCGGCGGCTGTCGACCCGCGGGTCCAGCCAGGGCGTTCAAGGCCGCCATGTCCGGCGTGAACGCGGCGGTGGGGCCTTCGTCGTCCGGTGCGACCTCCTGCAGGTCGTCCGCCGTGAAGAAGATCTGCGTCGCCTGCTCTTCGAATTCTTCCGGCTCCGGCTCCGGCGCGGACGCGGCCGCGCTCGCTCGGTCCTGCATCTCGTCGAAGGGCGACTGCGTGATCATCGTCGCTTCGCCCTCGAACTCGCTCTCGTCCTGGAACGACTCGAGACCTCCGAGGGGATCCGGTGCGGGTGGCTTGGGAGCCGCCACGGGCTTGGGCACCGGGCGAGGTGGCGGTGGTGCGGCGGGCCGCGAGGGCGCGCGCCTCTGGGGCGCGCCTCCGAGCACGGAGGGCCGCCCGATCTGGGAGAAGGAGTCGAGGCGCTGCTTCTCCTGCTCGAACTCGTCGGAGAAGGCGGTCTTCATCCACTGCGCGAGCTTGCTGGTGGTGAAGGGCGGCCGCTGTGTCGCCAGGAACTCGAGCAAGGCCTCCTGGAAGGCACCCGCCGTGGCGTAGCGATCGGCCGGATCACGCGCGAGCGCCTTCATGATCACGGCGTCGAGCTGGGGCGGGATCTCCTTCACCATGGTCGAGGGCGGCGCCACCGAGGCGCTGCGCACCTTCTCCAGAGTCGAGAAGTCGCTCTCGCCGACGAAGAGCCGCTCGCTGGTGAGCATCTCGTACAGGCAGGTGCCGACCGCGAAGACATCGGAGCGATGATCGATGGGCAGGCCGCGCACCTGCTCGGGGCTCATGTAGCCGAACTTGCCCTTCAGCACGCCTGCCTGCGTCTTGGTCGTGCGCGACGCGGCCTTGGCGATGCCGAAGTCGATCACCTTCACGGAGCCTTCGTAGCTGATCAGGACGTTCTGGGGAGACATGTCCCGGTGGATCAGGTTCAGCGGCTCACCGCGTCGATCGCGCTTCTGGTGGGCGTAGTCGAGGGCCTCGCACATCTTGCCGCCGACGAAGGCGACCATGGCGGGCGGCATGCGCTTCCGCATGCGGCGAAAGCGGTTCATGACCTGGAGCAGATCCTTGCCCCAGATGTACTCCATCGCGATGTAGTGGCTCTCGCCGATCTTGCCGAGCTCGTAGATGGGCGCGATGTTCGCGTGGCTGAGCTGGCCGGCGATCTTCGCCTCATCGATGAACATGTCGATGAAGTCGCTGTCTTCCGCCATTGTCGGAAGAATCCGCTTGATGGCGATGATCTTCTCGAAGCCTTCGATGCCGAAGCTCTTCGCGAGGAACACTTCGGCCATGCCGCCGACAGCCAGACGCTGCAAGAGTAGGTACTTCCCGAACGGGATCACCCGGGGCTGCGGTCGTGCGGCTTGGTGGCTCGGGCCCCCAACTGGGTCAGCGGTCCCCATGAATCGAATTCTGCCCTTCTTGTCCGACTAGATCAATAGCGCGACGGCATTTCTGCCGCGTTTGGTGATCCCTCAGCCTACAGCGCCTACAAAGGAGCACCCAATTTCCCTCTATTTGAGGGCCATGGACCGCGGCTGGTAGACCCCAACACGCGAGTGGCTCTCGCTCCTTGGAGCCTGCAGCGTCCGGATCCCTGGACGTCCGGATCCGGTCCCGCTCGACCTAGAAGGACCAGGGCGGTCCGAAGCCGGGTCCACGCAGGATGTCTCCCAAGGGGTTGATCAGGCAGTCGAGCCCACCACATTCGTTCCGGAAGAACACCACGTCGGCGACCATCCAGTTGTCGTTGTCTGCGCCGAAGCTGGAGCCGTTGCGCAGGGTGACCAGCGGATCCGAGCCAAAGGCCGCGCGCAGCTCGCCGCCGCAGTAGATGTTCACCTGTGGGTGGGTCTCCGCAACTCCGCCGCCTCCGAAGAGGCTGTTGTCGGAGTAGTAGTTCACCATGATGCGGAAGGGCACGCCGAGCGGAGGGTTGTCGACGTTGATGTTCTCGGGCGCACAGAAGGAGGCGCTGTTGGGATCGGTGTCGCCTGTGGTGCAGCTGATCACGTCGACGTCGAGCCGCGGGTTGTAGCAGGCGCCCTTGCTGACCCAGTCGGCGCCCTCGCCGTGGGGTGCGTCGCGGCAGGCGTTGAGGTCGGTCGTGTCCTCCATGCCCCAGGCCGCGCGAACGCCGTCCGTGTAGCTCGAGGCCTTGCAGTTGGCGAAGTAGCAGTCGTCGTTCGTGAAGAACTCGGTCTCGCCCGTGGCGCTGCCCATGGGCACCGACTTGCGGTGCAGGTGGAGATCCACGTCGGTGTCGCCGTGCGCGCTTCCTTGCGTATCCCACAGCATCTCGACGCGCAGGCCCGCGCCCTGGACCTGGACCACCCACTCACAGCCGACGGTCTCGCCGGTGTCGGTGACGACGTCGAGACCGACGCGGTAGCTGCCGGATTGGGTGAAGAAGATGCGGGTGTCCTGGGCCGTCGCCGCCTCGGGGGCGGGGCAGGGCGAGACCGTGGGTGGGCAGCTCACGTTCCATTGCCAGGAGCGTGCGGCGCCGGTGTAGATGGTCTCACCGCGGAGCGGGTAGAAGTTCAGCGGGGTCGCGCCCTGGGTTCCGGGACAGGTGACGGCGGTGCTGCAGCCCGAGAGGCCGTCGTCGGCCACGCCGTTGCAGTCGTTGTCCGCGCCATCGCACACCTCGTCTTCGGGGAACTGACCGTCGATGCAGCTGCTCCAGGTCAAGAACTCGGTGCAGGTCATGATGCCGTCGGCGCAGCTGCCGATGCCGCGGCGATCCGGGGGACCTCGGAAGCACGCTCGCGTCTCGCCCGGGTGGGGACACGCGCAGGTCTCGTCGACCATGCCGTTGCAGTTGTCGTCGTTGCCGTCGCCGTTGCCATCGGGGCCACAGATCTCGATGGGACCGCAGGCGGGGTTGCACATGTCGACCGGACCGCCATCGAAGACGGGGCCCCCGTCGTAGCCGGGCCTGGGCCCGCCGTCATCGCCGGGGTAGGAGCTGTCCACGGTGCCGCCGTCGCGTCCCCCGGGTCGTCGAGCGGTGTTGCCACACGCAACGAGGCAGAGGCTGAGGAGGAGGCCGACCGCGAGCGGAACGAACCACAGGTTGTGATGGATTCTGGGCACGGGCGTCTTCATCGGGCGAGAGGGTACAGGATCTTGGGGCCTCCGCGCCAAGGGATGCTGCGGCACTTGTCGGAGGTGGCGGGGAGCTCGGCGGCTCTTGGTCCCAAACGAAGAAAGGGACCCGGCCGAAGCCAGATCCCTTTCCTGAGAGAGGAGCTGAGGCTCAGACGCCAGTGTCAGCGGTGCCAGCGTCAGCCGTGCCCGAGTCGGCGGAGCCCGCGTCGGAGCCCGCGTCCGGCGTGCCCGCGTCGGCGCCCGCGTCCGGCGTGCCGGCGTCGGTCGGCGTGGCGAGCACACCCTCGACGGCGGGGATGCCGCTGAAGACCAAGGCCACGGAGAGGGACTCACAGTCGCCCGTGGCGTTGGGCGAGAGGTCCGCGACGCTGGTGAGGAACCCGCGGAGGGTCTCGATGGGCAGGGTATCGCTGATGGCCATGGCGGCCGTGATGAGCTCTTCGACGATGAGCTCACCGCCGAGCAGGCCGTTGCTGATGGCGGTGCCATCGGCCGCGATATCGAAGGAGATGATCGCGTGGCGGATGTTCAGCGTGAGCGTCGAGCCCGAGACGGGCAGGGCGAGCGAGATGTCCACGGGGCCCGCCTGGAGGTGGCCGTTCACGACCTCCGCGCTGGCGAGGTGGATGAGGGGGTTGCCCGACGCGTCGTACGAGTTCGGGTCGATGTCGAAGGTCTGACCGCTCGCGAGCGTGCCCGCGGTGTTGAGCGCCGGCGCGCCGCCACCGGGGACCTTGCCCAGGAGGAGGGTCAGGTTGACGCAGGAGTCGTTGATGTTGTCATCGAGGTTCTCGATGATCGGCATGATCAGGATCGTGCCACCGGCGATGCTGTCGGAGATCGACGCGGCCAGGTCGGTCATCGCGGCGCTCTCGATGGTGGGCGCGAGCACGGCGAGCTGGTTGTCGATGCCAGCGGCACCCTCGGGCGAGGTGAAGTCGGGCTGGTAGCAGCCCTGGGCGTCGGTGTCGTCGCTGACCCGCATGTCGAGGTCGAAGCCGGGCGCGACGCCCGTGGGGTCCTCGCGGCCGATGTCCATGACGTCGATCACGAAGGTCTTCGAGGGATCCGCCGTGGCGCACGTGGTCGGGCCGGCGTCCGTGGCGCTATCCGGCGTGCCGGAGTCGGTGGCCGGCGGGGTGCTGTCATCACCACAACCGACGGCCAAAGCCATGCCGGCGATGCCGAGGGCGACCACCAAAAATTGAGTCAAGTTCTTGAACTGCATTCCGAGCTACTCCTTATGTGGATCCTTGAGGATCGCATTTTCCGCGACCTACCCCCGTAGGCGGGAGCTACGTAGCACGAACCGGACCGTGGCAGCAAGCGAGGGGTGCTTGCCTCAGGGTTGCTGGCCGCGGGGCGGCCAAGTCACGACGATCTCGCGGACCACGGAGTTCCCCGCCGCGTCCCGAGCTTTGAGCGCCAGGATGTGGTCGCCCGCGGGCAGCTCGCGCAGGCGTGGAGCGAGCTCGATTGAAACGCGTTCTTCCGCTTGGTCGAGCAATCCGTCCGCGGGCAGCAGTGGGCGGAAGGCTTGGCCGTCGATGGCCAGCTCGAGCCCGGCGACGGGCCCCAGGCTGTCCACGACGCGTGCGGTGAGGGTCCCCGCCCGGACACCGAGCTCCGGGATCGTCGGAGCGTGGTTGTCGACGCGGAAGGGCTCGGACTGCGCTTGGGCGCTCAGGGCGTCGTCGGCGTCGTTGGAGAGTTCGTCGCTGAGCGACACCTGGATCACGTACCAGCCGTCGGGGAGGCTCTCGGTCTCCCATGCATAGTGGTCGGCGGTGAGCACCTCGTCCTCGCGCAGGATGTCGCGGAAGCGCGTCTGGGACTCCTGCCGGAAGCGCATGCGATAGCGCAGGCTGTCCTCGTCGGGGTTGCGCACGTTCCACGAGAGGTCGTAGCGCGAGGAGGGTGGAGGATCGGCCTGGGCCACCTTGCTGGGCCCGTGCTGGCGGCCCGCGGCCACGGAGGTGATCACGGCGCGCTGATTTCGCGGCAAGTAGAAGAGCTCCATCGCGCGCAGTACGGCGTTGGGGTCGCGGGTGAAGCGGGCGCGGATCTGCACGAAGCGGGCGGCGGGGCTGTGCACGGGGCCGGGGCTCGTGACCGGCGTCGACCAATCGCTCCAGGTGTCGTCGGGCTCTTCCGTGTTGCCGGTGCGCGTCAGCACCTCGAGCGTGCCTTCGCCGCGCCAATGCACCTGGCCGAAGCGAGCCTGGAACTGGGCGTCGAGCACCTTGCTCGTCCACAGCCCGCGCTCGGGCGCGCCGCGGCGCACGCGGTAGACTGCGCCGGAGTCGCCGGTCAGCACGACCGGATCGTCGCCACCCAGCGAGAGCGCCAGGACCTGCCGTTCGTCGAGGTCGAGCAGCGTGGCCCAGCTGCCGTCGCTGTTCACGGAGAGGACGCGTCCGTCCTTGCCCACGCCAAGGCGAACGCTGCCGTCCTCGGCCAGCTCCACGGCGGTGAAGTGCGCGCCGTCGTCGTGGTAGATGCGCTCCGTGCGGCCCTGGGCGTCGACCAAGAACAGGCTGCCCTTGCCCGTTCGGCGAGTGGGGGTGGTGGCGTGCGTCGTGGAAGAGGAGCTGGTGGTGGTGAGTGCGACCACCGGCGTGGGCATGTCGTTGGCGACCACCGCGAGCTGGCCTGCGCGCACGTCGATGGCCGTGATCTCGTTTCCGGGGAAGTCGTGCACGACCTCGGCGCGACCCGGGCCGCGCAGCCTCAGGACCAGCGCGTCGTCGCTCGTGCCTACGTAGAGCGCGCCGTCGGTGTCGAGGGCGAGGCTGAGGATATGGCCGGCGCGGCTGTCGTAGTAGGTCTGTGCGTGTCCGGCCGCGTCGATGGAGAAGATGCGTCCTTCGGGGCCGGTGCCCGCGAAGAGCAGGTTGCGTCGCGCGTCGTAGGCCAGCGCCCAGACGTGCTGCGCGCCTTCGAGCTGGGCGAGCTCGTGGATGTCACCCCCAGGTGTGATCGCGTAGACGCGTCCCTCGGGGATCGTGCCGGCGTAGAGCGTGCCGTTGGGGGCGACGGCGAGCGACGAGACCAGGAGCTGATGCGTCTCCGCGAACACGCTCAGCTCGTCTCCGCGCAGGCGGTAGATGCGCCCCTCGTCGCCCGTGCCGATGTAGGTCGTTCCGTCCGCGAGCCGGGCCATGCAGAAGGCGACGGCCGCGTCGGGCAGCTCGATGCGTCGCGCTTCCAGGCCTGCCGTGACGTAGCCCGTCGAGTAGACCGCCGCGCCATCGAGCTCACCCGCCGAGAGGGAGGCGGCGTCGTCGAGCAAGAAGCTCTGGGTGGAGGTGGCCTGCGCGCGCGAGAGCACGAGCCAGAAAGCCACGCTGAGCAGCGCGGAGGCGAGCACCAGGCTGAGCAGTCGCGACTGGCCGTGGCGAGGTGCGGGATTCGAATTCACGGGCTGGGTCACGGATGTTGTCTCGGGGTGGCGCGGACGCTGAGTCGCAAGGTGGCGGAGCCGGAGAGCGCGGTGCCAAAGGGCACGGCCGTTCGATCGTAGGTGACGAAGGGACGCGAGGGTCCCGTGTTCGTGCTGGTGGTGAGCGTGTCGAGGACGGAGCGCGGCAAGGCCGTGACCACGTGGCCGCGGAAGCGCAGGCCTCGCGACGGCATCTTCAGGCTGACCACGAGGGAGGTCGCCGGATAGGCGTCCGAGATGTTTCCGAGCACGTCGTCCAGGCTGCGCGGGACGGCTCGGTCCGGCGTGACCTCGTCGCCGGGGCGCAGGGAGAGCTCGAGCGTCTCGCCGGCCGCGCGCCGCGGGATGGTCACGCTCACCACGCGCGTCGTGTCGGCCTCGCCGTAGCGTCGAAGCGTGACGCGCACGGGCACGACGCTGCCGGGATCGACCTCTTCGCTGGCGACCGAGGCGTCGACGATGTCCGTCAGGCCGTGGCCATAGGTCAGGTAGACGTCGAGCTGGGCGCGCTGCACTTGCGCGTCTTCGAAGGCGTTGTCGTAGGCGGCGGCGAGCACGCGGAAGAGTCGGATCGATGCCAGGGCGCTGCCCTCGACCGGGCCGTTGTGCATCACGCCCGAGTCCTCGAGCTGCACCGACGGGCGACCCGAGAAATCCACTCGCGTCACGGCGCGGTAGCTGAGATCCGTGCGGTCGGATGCGGTGGCCGAGAGCGCGTTGGTGAGCGCGGCGAGGGCCAGCACCGGGGTGAGCATGCGCTGGCTGGCGATCTCGACGTTCCACTCGGTCTTGGGCGCGTCGTCCGCGCCGTGGATGCGAATGCGCAGTGGAAGGGTCGCCGCGACCAGGCCGCTGTCGACGACGATGGCCGAGGGCCTGTCGTGGACCAGCGTGCCCAAGGGCACCTGGGCTTCGGCGATCTTGAAGGAGCGGTTCTGGCTCCGCAGGATGTGCAGCACGCGCGCGGTCGTGGTCGGGAGGCCGACCTGCCCGGCGTTCATCATCGGGTGCCCGAAGGCGACCAGGCGGCGGCCCAGCACGTGGGTCACGGTGCCGATGGCGGTCGCGTCCATGTCGCCGCGCATCAGGCTGACGCCGATCGCGCCGCCGTCCACGAATCGAGCCGGACGCTGGGCGGCGGGGCGCGCGCCAGAGCCGCCGGCCTGGGCGGTGTCGAGGCCGAGAGGCGACAGCTCCGCGTCGAGCATGCGCGCCGCCTCGTCGGTGAAGCCTCCCAGCATCAAGGGCGTGGCCGCGGGCACGGCGCGTCCCGATTCGCGCGAGCCGGGAGCGCGGAAGCCCAGGCTCTCGACCTCGGCACGCCAGAGCGCCAGGGGATCGATGGGGCCGCCGTCGTAGATGGCTCGGTTGCTCGCGTGGTGAAGCCGCGCCTCGGTCGGCGCTCGGGTCGAGAGCAAGGTCGCGCCGGGGAAGGCGTCGTCACGAGTAGGTCGGCTTCCTTCGGTCAGCATGTTCGCGATGGGCGTGACGCCGATCACGGGCTCGATGCCGAAGGGCCAGCCATAGGCGTAGGCGCCAGCGAGGCGGCCATCGAGGTAGATGGGGCTGCCGCTCATGCCGCCGACGGTGATGGCCTGGTTCAGCACGGGATGGGGCGTGCGGATCAGGATCAGATCCTGGTTGGGCTGAAAGCCGTGCAGGACGTCGATCACCTCCACGTCGAAGCGCTCCGGCACTTCGCCTCGAAACACGCTCAGGCCATAGCCGCGCATGCCCGGATGGATCTCGTCCACGCCGATGGTGTCGCTCTGGCCGCCAGCCACGGCGGCTGAAGCCAGGAGCGCGACCAGAGCGCACAGCAGGGCGGCGCGACCCAGGGCGGATCGCCGTCGCCCATGTGCGCGGGGAGGTCGTGCTCGGGGAGACCGAGCCTGGGTCCCGCCGCTCGGCGGGCAAGTCGGCACGCTGGGGCCCGCTTTCATGGGAGTGTCACGCACGCTGAGTCGGTCACCGCAGGGCGGTGGAATCACCGCGAAGGGGCAGCGTTTCATTCGCCCCCGATGCTGTCAATCGACGGCTGAGAGTCGTCGCTCCCGCGCGCGCTCCTCGAGTGGAACCAGCGCGTTGCCCAGAGCGCCCGGCGCCAACGGGCGATGCAGGCAGAGGGCGGCGCCCGCGAGCCGGGCCGCGACCTTGGCGTCGTCGCTGCGACCGGAGGCGATCATCACGATCTCCACGGCGCCGGATTCCGCGCGCAGGCGACGGCAGACCTCGAAGCCGTCCATGCCGGGCAGGTCCTCACCCACCACGACGAGATCCGCGGGCCAATGCTCGAGCAAAGCCTGCGCGCCGTCTCCCGAGCTCGTGCCGACCACGCGGTGTCCGCGCACCGTCAGCAGCCGCGCCAGGTGCCATTGGAGGTCGGGATCACTCTCGATCACCAGCACGCCCAGCCCTTGCCCGAGCGCTCGGCCAGGCTCCCGCGACGCGCGAGGCTCCGCAGGTGGCGTTGCGCCGTGTCGCTCGAAGCGCTC
>JAACVI010000229.1 GCA_009992505.1 Myxococcales bacterium | reverse complement strand
CGCGACGGCGTCGTCCGGGTCCGCGGTGAAGAGCAGGACGTAGTCCTCGCCTCCCGCGAGCATCAAGTCGAAGGCGTGGGCGCCGAGCTCCGTCGCGAGGGCCTCGAAGCCCTGGGCGCGCGGAAGCCTCGACAGTTCGATGAGCGCGCCCACGCGCGAGGCGGCGAGCAGATGGCCGAGATCTTGCGCGAAGCCGTCCGAGACGTCGACGCAGGCGCTGGCATGACCGACGAGCCTCAGGCCCGTGTCGATCGCGGCCGTGACGTCGAGCCAGGCGTCCACGAAGCGCTGAGCCCCCGGCGTCGCGCCGAGCTCGGGGTGCAAGAGGATGTAGAGACCCAGGCCGCAGGCGCCGAGCTCGCCGCTGACGTACACGACGTCGCCGGGACGCGCGCCGGCGCGAGTCAGGGGAGCGGCGTCGAGCTCGCCCACCACCGTGGTGGTGATGCCCAAGGCCCGGCCGCTCGTCAGGTTGCCACCCACGATGGGCATCCCGAGCTCCTTCGCCGCGCGGGCGAAGCCATCGGTCAGGCGCAGCAGGAGCTCATCGTCTAGAGAGTCCGGCAGCACGAGAGACGAGAGGGCGCAGCGTGGACGCGCGCCCATGGCCGCCAGATCGCTGGCCGCGGCCATCACGGCGCGCCGGCCGAGGCGCTCGGGTGCGCCGAAGTCGAGCCGGAAGTGCACGCCCAGAACGGCGCTGTCGACGCTCAGGACCTGCGCCCGGGTCGAGGGCGCGAGGATGGCGGCGTCGTCTCCGATGCCGAGCGTGACGCCGGGCGTGTCGGGGCACGCGGCGGCCAGGCGCTTTCGGATTTCGTCGATGCGCTCGAACTCATCCATGCGATTTGATCGCTCGGTTCAGAAACGACATGGGCCGGTAGAGCGCGCCCTCTCTGTCGGAGTTCATGCGCGAACTCAGAGGTCCGATTCGACCGCTGGGAGGGTCACGGAGAAGGTCGTTCCGACGCCCACTTCGCTGCTCACGCGGACCTCGCCTTCATGCGCTTCCACCAGGCGCTTCACGATCGAGAGTCCGAGCCCAGCGCCCCCGTGCTCGCGCGTGGAGCTGCCGTCCACCTGATAGAAGGCGTCGAAGATGCGGGGCAACTCCTCCGCCTTCATGCCGGCTCCCGAATCCTTCACCTCGACGCAGATGGCCGGTCGAGCGGCGGCCATCAGCACCATGCCCATCTCGCCGTCTTCGCCGCCCACCAGGTCCGTCTCCACGGCCCGCAGGAGGATCGTGCCGCCGTCGGGCGTGAATTTCATGGCGTTGTCCACCAGGTTGGAGAGCACCTGGCGCAGCCGCACGGGATCGCCGTCGATGGCCGGCAGGTTCTCGGCAGCCTCGACCTCGATCAGGATCGTCTTCTGAATCGCCCGCGGCAGGAAGGTCGTCGCGATCTCGTCGAGCAGATCCTTGGGCACCAGCGGCTCTCGCTCCAAACGCAGTGCACCCTGCTCGAGCTTGCTCAGGTCCAGCAGGCTCGTGATCAGCGCGAGCAGGTGGTCGCCTTTGCGCCGGATGGTCTCGACGAATTCGCGTTGTTCGCCTCCGAGATCACCCGCGATGCCGGCTTCGAGCATCTCGGAGTATCCAATGATGGAGGTGAGCGGCGTGCGCAACTCGTGACTGACCGTGGCCAGGAAATTAGATTTGAGCTTGTCGAGCTCTTTCAGACGATTGTACGCCTGTTGCAGCTTGGCCGTCTTCTCGGCCAGCTCGCGGTAGCCTTCGCGCACGGAGGCGACGTGCATCTCGCTCGTCAGGTGGGCGCGGTGGCTCGAGAAGAGCAGGAGGTCGACCACCTTGCGAAAATGCGTCGCCAGCCGCTCGGCGGTCTCGGGGCGCACGCGCGGCATCTCGGCCAGGGCCTTGAGCGCGTCGTCGTCGACCACGCCGGGGTCGATCTCGAGCAGGCTGCGAGGCACGGCGCGGGTCTCGGCGGGCAGGTAGGGCCCGATCACGAAGCGGCCGACCTGTCGGCCCTGGTAGCGGATGGGCTCGACGCGGTAGCGCCCGCCCGTGAAGCACCCCACCAGCACGGGCCCGCCGTCAGGCTTTGCCGTCTTCACCTCGGCCACGGTGCGTGCGCACGCGGTGGCACCTCCGGACAGGCCGTTGACGTACTGGCAGATCTCGCGCTCTTGGTGGACATCCGCGAGCAACGCGCCGTCCTTGGAGAGCACGCGGATCGAGAGCCCGAAGAGCTCGAAGAAGCTGCGGCAGACGTCGGAGAGCGCCTCGCGGTCCACGACCTCTTCCAGGCGGGCGAGATCGCCGAGCGTGAGATCGATAGGGCTGGCCTGGGCTTGGGTCACCGCTCACCCCCTCGGGTGAAACCGAGGCGCTGGCGTACGTCCTTGAGGAATCGGCTGGGCTCGAGGTCGAACTTCTGCTCGAGGCCATGCTCCTTCTCGAGGTGGAGCCAGGTGCGATCCATCAGGCCCAGGAAGGTCTCCACCACGCCCGTGCCGCGCGTCGCCACCGCCTTGTAGACGGGCTCGGGGCTCTTCTGGGACAGGGCGTCGATCTCCTCGTCGGTGCGGATGTCAGGCAGATCGCGCTTGTTGAACTGAATCACCAAGGGGACGCGCTCGGGCTGCATGCCGTTCTCCCGCAGGTTCTCCTTCATGTTGAGGAACGCCCGCTGGTTGGCGCGGGTCTCGGCGCGTTGGGAGTCGGCTACGAAGACCACGCCGTCGGCACCTTGCAAGACGAGCCTGCGCGTCGCGTCGTGAATGACCTGTCCCGGCACCGTGAAGAGCTTGAGGCGCACGGAGAGGCCGGCGCCCGCCTGGAAGGAGAGCGGAAGCAGATCGAAGAAGAGCGTGCGGTCGTCGCGCGTCTCGAGCGTCATCAGGCGGCCGCTCGCGTCGGACTGCACCATCTTGTGGATGGCCTGCAGGTTCGTCGTCTTTCCGCTGAGCGCGGGCCCGTAGTAGACGAGCTTGACGGTGAGCTCCCGCGCTGTGAAGTCGAGCTGCATCGGCGCAGGGATCATAGTCCATGCGCGGGCACTTGTCCGTGAAAGACCTGAGCTATTTTTGCGGGCTCAGCGGCCGAGGTAGGCCCACAGGGCCACGGCCATCATGCCCAGGGAGAGCGACGCGGCGATCAGGAAGAGCGCTACGCGTGGGGGTTTCTGCACCGGGCTGCGGGACAACTCCATGCGGCTGACGGCCACCTGGAGGATCTTGTCCATGCCCGCCTGTGCCCGCTTGGAGCGGGCCTCGTCAGTGTCGCGCACCCGTCGATAGCGCGCGCCAGCCAGCGGCAGCGCGTCCAGACTGGCGGCCAGGCCGACGAAACGCTTGTGCGCATCCTCGTCCTCCCACTCCGCCTCCACCTTTTGCCACGCCACCTCGATCGCGGCCTCATTGGCCACGGCAGGGTCGCCGGAGGCCTCGAACTTCGCCGCCGAGCTCGCCGCGCTCGCGTCGAGGGAGACGGCGTCGTTCTCGAGGGGCTCCTCCATGGCGGCAGCATACCAGGGCTGGGCGAGTGCTCCTAAGGCGCGATGTTGGCCAGGAATCAAGGCGAAAAAGGCCGACATTGGCACTTGTGGCACACGCATGCCGACGCGCCTGCGCCTTCCGCCCAGGTCGACCCCCGTCGCGTGAAACACGACCCGTTTGGGGTCTGGAGTCACCACTGAACGCATGGTGTGGGGTTCGAAATGCCTTGGTGCGCAGGGGTGCCAGGTTTAGCCCACCAGGGGCCCTCATGGGCCCGAAGTGCCTAGCAACAAGGGATTTGTGGGATCAAAAAGAAGTTGACCACCGGCCTCCACGCCCGTATTTTCCGGG
>JAACVI010000047.1 GCA_009992505.1 Myxococcales bacterium | reverse complement strand
TACGTGCGCCTGATCGAGGGGGAGGATGGCATGCCCACCTTCCTCGCGGCCCTCGCGTCCGCCGAGCCCGCGCTGCCCGACGCCGGGCCGGGTCTGCACGCGCTCGTGGACCACATCTCGGTCTCCGAGGTGACGGCCCACGGCTCACTCCTGGGCCTCGGGGGCCTGAGGGTCGAGGGGCTGTCGGCCAGCGGTCGACTCGAGGTGCTGGACGACATCCGCATCCGCATCGACGAGGCGCATGGCCAGCTGGTGGCGCCCTACGCGCGGCCCTTCGAGATCGTGCGCGTTGTGGCCCGCGTGCGCGGCGATCCGGCCATTGGCACGCGACTCTACGCCGAGGCCCGCGCGCCAGGCGAGCGCGTGGAGGCCAACCTGCACTACGCGCTGGCGCCCGGTGCCGATCCCGACGCCGAGACGCCCGACATGCGCCTCGATCTGCTGCTGCACGCGGATCCGATTCACTCCTCGACGGTCGAGGAGGTCGGGCTCTCCTTCGCGTCGGCGCTGGGCGGGCACTTCCGCGGCCATCTGCGCCTCAGCGGACCTCCCGAGGCGTTGAACCTGAGCGCGTGGCTGCTCAGCGAAGGCGGTCCGCTGGCGGTGACGGGCAGCGTGCCCAGCGACGCTCCCTTCCACGTCCAGGTCCGTGCCCACGACCTCGATCTCGCGCCGGTGATCCCAGGCGCGCCAGCGCTGGTGGTCAGCGCCACGCTCACGCTCGACGGAGGGGAGACGCCGGAGGCGCCGACGGGTGTGCAGCTCGCGGTGGAGGACTTCGACGCCTTCGGGATCGCCGTCCCGGCCTTCGACCTCACGGGCCGCATGACCGGCGACGGCCTGCACGTGGACGGCGCCCATACGCGCAGCGGCGAAGGACACCTCGACGCGTCGGGCCACGTGGGCTTCGACGGCACCCTCGACCTGCGCGTGCGCGCGCAGCTGCCCCAGGTAGCGCGCGAGCCGACCCTGAGAAGGCTGATGCCGGGCGCGCGTGGTGGACTGCGCGCGGACGTGCGCTTGACCGGCAGCGTCGAGGATCTGAACGCGTCCGGCAGCCTGCGCATGGCGCCCTTCGTCTGGGGCGAGCTGCGCGCCGACTACCTCCAGCTCTCGGGCAACCTCGCCAGCCTCACGAGCAGGCCTCGGGGCCGCGCACAGCTGCGCGCGGGCGGCGTCGTGCTGGCCGGCTATCCCATCGGCGACGGGGGTGGGGAGCTGAACGGCGGCCCCGTCCACTGGCATAGCCAGGCGCACTTCACCGCGCCCGAGCGAGAGCTCTCCTTCGACGCGAACTTCGCCCTCCGAGACGACGAGGTGCAGGTCGAGGCCCCCTCGTTCCGCATCCGGCGCGCCGACGTCACCTACGACGGTCGCATCGAGGGGCTCACCTATCGACCGGGACGTGGGCTCTCGGCGACAAGCGTCGCGGTGTGGAACGGCGAGCAGCGCGTGGAGGCGACAGGGGAGTGGCGCGCCCACGGGCCGGATGCGATCGAGGCCCACGCCACGGCGGTGGACGTGGCCTCCATGCGCTCGCTCCTGCCCTTCGCCACCCCCGCGGCCACGGGTCTACTCTCGGGCGCGCTGCACGTGTCGGGGGATCTCGAGACCTCGCCCGTGCTCTCCTTCTCGGGCAACCTCGCCCGGGGGTCGGTCTCCGCGCTGCGGCGGGTGACGGGCAACCTCGGGCTCGAGTACGCGGCGGGCTCACTCACGAGCCACGGTCGCATCGTGATCGGGGGCGGCGGGGCCTTCGACTTCCAGGGCACGGGCATGCTCGACGACGTCGGGCTCAGCCACTTCCAAGACGCGCTACGCGAGGGACTGTACGAAGCGAGCCTCTCGGGCGACGACCTCGATCTCCAGGGACTGGCGCCCGTGCTGCCGGGCGCACTCACGGGCGTCGCGGGCCACGTCAACCTGCAGCTGCAGTTCTCGGGCATGGTGGACGTGCCCAGCTTCCACGGCAGCCTGACAAGTCAGGACCTGGCCCTGGTCGGCTGGACGTCGCTCGGCGCCGAGGCGAACTTCCAGTACGAACAGGGCGTCCTCGACACGCGCATCATCACGCGCGACAGCGGCGGCGTGCTGGCGGAGGGCGAGCTCAGCTTCCTGGCCGACCTCGCCAGCCTGCTCGCGCAGCCCGAATTGGCCGGCGAGCTACTCGCCATCGCGCCCTGGCGCGTCTCGCTACGCATTCCTCCACGGGTCGTGGCCCACTTGCCCGCGCCCCTGCACGAGCTCGTGGGCGAGGCGCTGGACCCGCTGATGTTCTCGGTCTCGGCCACCTTCGCCGGCGGCTCTCTGCCCATCCACGGCGACCTCTCGGGGAACCTGCGCTGGATGGGCGACTTCAGCGGTCTACCCTGCGGCAACATGGCGTCGCCGCGGGCGTTCTTCGAGGCGACCTTCGCGGGCGGGGAGATGCAGGCCGACGCGCGCCTCTTCTCCACCGACGCGCGCGTGATGGATCTGAGCGTGCACGCGCCCGTCCCCGTGGACGAGTGGCTCGCGGGCACATCGCCGCCGGCGCTGCCGCCGTTGGCCCTCGAGGCGCACGCGACCGACCTCGGCTTGGCGGAGCTGCCCTATGTCTGCGAGCACCTCGGTGGCCGCGCGACCTTCGCGCTCCAGGCCACGGACGTCCTCGGTCCCGCGCCTGAGGCCCACCTCAGCCTCGACTCCTCCGCGCTGACGGCGCGACGCTTCGAGCAGATCTCCGCCCGTCGGCGACAGGCTGGACTCCAGGAGGAGACCGAGCCGGTCACGCTCAGCGCGCGCGCCGACATGCAGCACGGCATGCTCTCCTTCGACGGCACGGGCGAGTTCCGCAACGGCGGCAGCATGCGCGCCACCGGCACGATCGCGGCGCCGTGGGCGGAGGGCGAGTTCGTGCCGACGCCGAGCGCCGAGGGCCTCTCCCTCGACGCCGTGCTCGCGGGTGCGCCTCTGGACATGTTCCTCACCTTCGTGCCTGGCATCGAGCGCGTCTCGGGCACCCTCGACGGACGCGTCGCGGCCACGGGCTCCTTCACGGAGCCGCAGCTCGAGGGACAGATCGAGCTCTCCAACGGCAGCCTCGACGTCGTCGGCATGGGGCAGCGCCTGGAGCAGGCACGCGGCGACTTCCTCTTCTCCGGCGATCGCGTGCTGCTGCGCGACGTCTCCGTCAGCGATGGCGAGGGGCGCGCCAGTGTCAGCGGGGAGCTGCAGCTCGCGGGCGTGATTCCGAAGAAGGCCTCCCTGCGACTCACGGCGGACGACTTCCCCGTGCGCCAGGAGGGCTCGATCCTCGCCACGCTCAACGGGCACGCGGCGCTCGAGGTCGACATCTTGCCGGAGCGGCTGGAGGGCGAGCTGCTGGTCGGGAACCTCAACGTCCTGCTCTCCGAGACCTCCACGCGCAACACCCAGGCGCTCACGCCCCACCACGACATCACGGTCGTGGGCGAGCGCTTCGAGCGCGCGGACGACGAGACGCCCTACCCCATCTTCCTGACCGTGCGCGCGCCGGAGCCCCTGTGGGTGCGAGGCCAGGACTTCTCCGCGCGGGTCACGGCGAACCTCGGCGTGCAGTACACGAATCCATCCTTCCGCGTCACCGGCGACATGGACATCGACCGCGGCTTCTTCGAGGTCTTCGGCAAGCGTTTCGACGTGCGCCAGGGCGCGATGGGCTTCGATGGCGGCGCCGACCTCGATCCGCAGGTGCAGCTCGTGGCCGTCCACACCTTGCGCGATCAGAGCGGCGACACGGTCACGGTCACGGCGAGCGGCCGACTCTCGCGTCCCCAGATTGACTTCAGCACCTCGGTCGATGGCTGCAGCGACGAGGGACAGATCATCGCGCTGCTCGTCAGCGGGTCATGCCAGCTCCTGGATCACAGCAACTCCACCGCGACCAGCGGCGGCGCGCAGGCGGCGGAGTTCCTCCAGGGCCTGGCCTTCGGCGTGTTGACCCTCTCCCTGCGCGAAGAGCTGGGCCAGTACTTCCCGGTGATCGTGGTGGAGAGCGGACAACGTGGCCTCGGCGGCACGCGCATCCGCGCCGGCTTCGACGCGCGGGATCTCTTGCCCGAGGTCGTGCGTCGCGTGGTCACGGGCGCCTACATCGAAGGCTCGGTGGACATCGCGGGCGCCAACCCCGACGGCTCGCAGCGCCAAGCACCCGACGTGGCGTTCTTGATGGAGCTGCGCTTCCCGCGAGACATCGTCACCACCGGACAGATCACGATCAACGGCGCCTGGGGCCTCGACCTCACTTGGGAACCTTGATAGGAGCAAGCATGGAGCGCGCCCTCTTCGGGACCGATGGGATCCGTGGCCTCGCCAACCACGGCGACATGAGTCCGGAGGTAGCTTTCCGCATCGGAATGGCGGTCACGTACCTGGCGCGTGGCGGTAGGCCCGGTCGAACACGCATCGTGATCGGCAAGGACACGCGCCTCTCGGGCTATCTGTTCGAGACGGCCTTGGCCTCGGGCGTGTGCGCCATGGGCGGCGAGGTGCTGCTCTCGGGGCCGCTGCCGACGCCGGCCATCGCGCACCTCACGCAGAGCATGCGCGCGGACGCGGGCGTGGTGATCAGCGCCTCGCACAACCCCTATCAGGACAACGGCATCAAGATCTTCGGAGCCGACGGCTTCAAGCTGGCCGACTCACGCGAGCTCGAGCTCGAGGCGTTGGTGCTTGGGGACGCGCTCGACAGGAACCGACCCACGGGCGCGCACATCGGTCGAGCCGAGCGCCTCGACGACGCCCCCGGACGCTACATCTCCTTCGTGAAGGCGGCCTTCCCGGACGCCTACACGCTCGAGGGCCTGAAGGTCGTCGTCGACGCGGCCCACGGCGCCGCCTACCGCACGGCGCCGCTGGTCTTCGAAGAGCTCGGCGCCAAGACCTACGCCATCGGCGTCGCGCCCAACGGCCGCAACATCAACCACCAATGCGGCGCGCTCCACCCCCAGGCCTGCGCACGCAAGGTGGTCGAGAAGCACGCGGACATCGGCATCGCCCTCGACGGAGACGCAGATCGCCTGATCGTCGTGGACGAGCGCGGACGCATCGTGGACGGAGACACGGTGATGGCGATGTGCGCGTCGCGCATGCTCCAGAAGCGCACGCTGAAGAAGCGCACTCTGGTCGCCACGGTGATGAGCAACCTCGGCCTCGAGCGCGCTCTGGCCAAGCATGGCGGCAAGCTGCTGCGCACGGCCGTGGGGGATCGCTACGTGGTGGAGGCCATGCGCGCGCGCGGCCTCTCCCTCGGAGGCGAGCAGTCGGGCCATCTCATCTTCCTCGACCACTCCACCACGGGGGACGGTCTGGTCGCGGCGCTCAGGCTCTTGTCGATCCTGGTCGAGGAGCGGCGCCCTCTCTCGGAGCTGGCCGACGAGGCCATGACGCGCGTGCCGCAGGTGCTCCTCAGCGAGCAGATGCCGTCGAAGCTCCCGCTACCGGAGATGGCGCGGACGCGTCGCGCGATCAAGGACGCCAAGACCAAGCTGGGGCAGAACGGGCGCGTGCTGGTGCGCTGGAGCGGTACGGAGCCCAAGCTGCGCGTCATGCTCGAGGGCCCCAACGACGATCAGCTGAAGCAGATGGCGAACGCCATCATGGGCGAAGCCCGACACGACACCCGCGGGTAGCGGGTCGCGTCGGGCTCCATTCGCCGCGAAGGAGTGTCTACTAGGGGTCCGCGCAGGAATGACTTCCTGCACCGAGGGCGTCGATGCGCCCCAGCCGCAAGGCGCGGGGTGTTCGAAAACCGAGGCGTACCGAAGTACGTGGCAGGTCTTCGGGCACCTCGCAACGCAGCGGATGGGCATGCAGCGGCGGCCGAATGCGGAAGTTGTCTCTGCGCGGGCCCTAGGGCGCGACCGAGAGGTCGTCGATGGCGAAGCCCTCGTGCGGGACGCTGCTGTCGCTGCTCATCACGAAGCGGAAGCGCAGCGTGGAGACGCCGGCGTAGGGCGTGACGTCATAGAATGCGTCGCGCCAGATGCCCGCCGAGCCGCTGGTGCCATCCCACCACTGGTTGGAGCTGTCGTTGTACCAGTTGCCGCCCATGCCCGAGGCGCCGAGCTTGCTCCAGCTCGCGCCTCCGTTGGTGCTGACCTCGACCCAGCCCTCGTCGCAGCAGCTCTCCGTGTCGAACATGTGCTTGAAGCGCAGGAAGAGGCTGCTTGCCGCACTGGCGTCGAAGCAGGGTGTGGTGAGGTAGCTGAGTTCGCTGTTGTTGTAGTTTCCTGCGAGGTTCGTGACCCAGGCCTGTGTGCCCGAGAACGAGCCGTTGATGAAGGTCGCGCTCGGCGTGCCCCAGGCCCAGGTCGCGTTGGTGCCCGAGACCGTGAAATTCGCATCATCCGACTCGAAGCCGGTCATGAACGGGAGCATGAAGGTCGGAGCGTGGGTCACGGAGATTTCGGAGACGTCGTTGCCGGGCGCGATGTCGCCGGCCAGGACGGCCGTGACGCGCACCGTGTGCATGCCCGGCGCCGAGAGATCGGCGGCCGTCGTCAGCGTGTAGGCCGCCGTGCCGCTGGGCGCGATTGGCCCCGGGATGAGCTCGCGCACGGGCGCGCCGCCGTCGACCTGCACGTCGACGGGGAGCGAGCTGAGCGACGCTGTACCGTTGTTCTGCACCACCACGCGCACCGTCTCGGACGCCGTCAGGCCGCAGCCCCCGTTGGTCGCGACGCTGTTGACCGCACCGTCGATGATCTCGTCGACCAACGAGAAGTCGTCGACGCCGAAGCCGTCGTATTGGACCGAGCCGTCGGAGTCGAAGCCGAAGCGGATGCGCACGTCGGCCTCACCGGCCGTGCCCGTGAGGTTGTGGTAGGCGAGACGCCACACGCCGGTGGCGCCGCTGTTGCCATTCCACGCTGCGCCCGACGAGTCGTTGTACCAATTGCCGCCCTCACCCAATGCGCCGAGCTTGGTCCAGGTCGTGCCACCATCGATGCTGACGTCGACCCAGCCATCGTCAATCGATTCGGTCTTGTAGATGTGGGAGAAGGCCAACACCGGATCCGTGGTGGCGGCCGAGAGATCGATGCAGGGCGAGACCAGGTAGCTCAACTCGTTGGCGTTGTAGTTGCCCGCCGGGTTCGTGACCCAAGCGTGCGTGCCCGAAGCCGCCCCGGCGATGAAGGTGCCGCTCGGCACGCCCCAGGCCCAGCTCGGGCTCGTGCCCTCGACCGTGAAGCCCGCTCCGTCGGCCTCGAAGTCGAGGCCCGCTCCCAGCGTGATGGTCGGCACGTGCGTGACGTCGAGCGTGGCCGAGTCGTCGGAGGGGTCCTGATCGCCCGTGGCGACGACCGTGGCCTCCAGCGTGTGTCCGCCGAACGCCGAGAGGTCCACCGGCGCGGCGAACGTGTGCACGTAGCTGTCGCCCGGCGCCAGGGTGTGGGTCACGGACTCCGTGACCGGCGCGGCGCCGTCGACGGAGATCGAGACGTCGAAAGTATCCACCGTGGACGTTCCGTCGTTCGCCAGCTCGAAGCCGACGCTCTCGGCGCTCCCGAGACCGCAAGAGCTGCCCGGTCCCATCACGGCCGTGGCTGCCAGATTGTTGTAGGGCACAGCCACGAGCACGTCGTCCACGCCGACGCCCTCGTAGGTGACGGAGCTGTCGGTGTGGAAGTTGAAACGCACGCGCACGTCGGCGTTGCCGGCGGCGCCCGTGAGCGTGGTGCGCACGTGCCTCCACTGTCCCGCCGTGCCGCCGTGGCCACCGAAGTAGCTGCCGGACGCGTACCAACCGGAGGCCGTGGCCGAGGGCTCCACGCGCGACCAGGTCGTGCCGCCGTCGAGGCTCATCTCGACGTAGACGCGGTCGAGGCTGACGCTCTCCGTGTCGTAGATCAGGCCGAAGCGCAGGATGGGATCCTCGGAGACGGAGCTCATGTCCATGGCCGGCGAGGTCAGCGTGCTGGTCTCGCTGTCGTTGTAGTTGCCGCTGAGGTTCGTCACCCAGGCGTGGGTGCCCGACGCAGCCGCGGGGATGAAGGTCCCGGCGGGTGTGCCATAGGCCCAGCTCGAGGAGGTGCCGCCGGCGACCCAGCCGCCGTCTCCGCTCTCGAAGTCCTGGAAGTAGCGGAAGGCGCAACCGCCAGGCGTGTTGCCGATGGCGGGATCCGCGTCGTTGCAGTCGGTGTCGCAGTCCTCGCCGTCCGAGTCCGCGTCGAAGATGTCGGGCGTCGCTGCGTCACAGTCGTCGTCGATGCCGTTGCCGCAGATCTCGACGGCGCCGGGGACGGCAGGATCCGTGTCGTCGCAGTCCATGTCGCAACGCAGACCGTCCATGTCCCCGTCGAAGAGATCGGGCGTGTCGGGATTGCAGTCGTCGTCGATGCCGTTGTTGCAGACCTCGGCGAGGGAAGGCGCGCGCGTGGGGTCGGTGTCGTCGCAATCGGTGGTGCAGAAGCTGCCGTCGTGATCCGCGTCCACCGTGGGCTGGACCGTGCCGTCGCAGTTCTCGTCCACGGCGTTGCCGCAGATTTCGCTCACGCCGGGGTTGGCGTTGGGGTTGGTGTCGTTGCAGTCGAGGCCGCCACAGGCCCTGTCCGTGTAGCCGTCCATGTCGACGTCGGCGCAGCCCTCGAGGCGACACAGGGCGTTGCAGCCGTCACCGTCGACCGTGTTGCCGTCGTCGCACTCTTCGCCGGGCCCACGCAGTCCGTCGCCGCAGGCGGGAGCCGCACCCGGCTCGCAGGTGCTGGGTTCGCCCGTGCAGTGGAATCCGTCGTCGACCATGCAGGAGGTGCAGCCGTCGTCCGCCACGTCGTTGCCGTCGTCGCAGGCCTCGCTCGCGGCCACGAGGCCGTCTCCGCAGACGCCCGCGTCGGGGACCATGCCGTCTGCCCCAGTGTCGGGTCCGCCGTCCGCGCCGTGACGAGACCCCGAGCTGCCGCAGCCCAGAGCCGAGGCCATCAATGCGATCCCAATTGCAAAGCCGATTCGACGCATGGCGTCCTCCTTGACGAGCACGCGGCCGTCCCACCGCGCGAGCCGCTGCTCTGCGCCGGACGCCAGAGGGCGTCAAGTGCAACGGCTTCCACTCTCAGTGTGCCCTGAAGGCGGAGTTCGGCACCTCGGGGAGGCGACTCAGGGCGAAGCGAAGACCTCGGCGGGCTGGATGCTGACCACCTGCACGCCCTCGGGGACGCCCCGAAGCTCGACCGTCACGGGCACGGCGCCGCCCTCCGGCGTCAGCCCCGTGATGTCGACGAAGGGCACCAGGCGGGCGGGATCCACCATATCTACCTGCGCGGGTGGTCCCCTCAGCACCACGGAGACGTGCTCCGGACGCAGCGTATGCGCCTCGGCGCCCACGGCCTCGACAACCAGACCGTCGAGCGTGCGGTCCGCGAGGTCCTGGACGATGTCGAGGGTGACGCGCACGGGCAGCTCGGGATCGTAGCGGATATGGGGCTGTGGGCGGGCCAGCGGCACGCGCTCCACGTGGCGCCCGGCGGCGAGATCCGCGAGCTCGAGGGGCTCGGTCTGCACGGCTCCAATGGCGTCGACTTCGTCTCGGGGCCCGATCACGCGTACGGTCGCGGGCTCGACTACGGCGGGGCGACCGAGGGCCAAGCCCTCGCGGGGCGGGCTCTCGATGCGGGCCTCGACCGGCACCTCCTTCTCGATGCGCCGGGCCCAGGAGAGCGGGATGGAGGCGGGATCGATCAGCACGATGTCCACGCCCGCTGGCAGGTCGAACTCCTGGTCGAAGAACGAGTAGCGTGAGACGCGCCCGTCCGTGAGATCGATGGTGATGGGCGCCAGGGTCTCGCTGCTGATGTTGTTCACCAGGGAGCGTCGACCCTTGATGATCAAACGGATGCGGTCGGGCAGCTCGCTGACCAGGATCTTGCCCGCGTCGTCCGGAGGTAGCAGCGCGACCACGTCGACCCAGACCGAGCGCTGGGCGTCCTCGGCGCCGTGCACGATCGAGAAGAGCACGACCGAGAGCACGATGGAGAACAACTTCAGGCGGAGGTTCTGGGTGAAGGCGCGTCGAAGCCAGGCGGTGGGCCCCGACGGAGTCGAGACGCTGCCATGACCGGACTTGCCAGCGGGGGAGATCTTGCTCACCCCTTCGCCTCCTCAGCGTCCTCGAGGTCCGGGGAGGACGTGCTCACCTTGGGCGGAACCAGCCCGTCCGAGGAGATGTCCGGCGCCAGGCTGGGACGGCGCTCTCGCGGCTTGGCCTCGGGCGCGGCGCGATAGAAGAGGCCGTGCAGACCATCCCGCAGGGAGTTGGTGTCGAGGTTGCGCACGATGTTGCCGTTGAAGCATAGGCTCACCGAGCCGCGCTCCTCGCTGACGACGACGACGACGGCGTCCGTCTCTTGCGAGATGCCGAGGGCCGCGCGGTGTCGCGCTCCCAGGGTGCGGTCCTGTCGACTCGTCCCGGCCAAGGGCAAGAAGGTGCCGGCCTGCCAGATGCGTCCCTCGCGAATGACCACGGCGCCGTCGTGCATGGGGTTCTCGAAGCTCGGGATGAAGATGCTGTAGAGCAGCTCCTTGCTCACCTCGGCGTCGAGATCCGTGCCGCGCTCGACGAACTCGTTCAGCTCGGCGTCGCGCTCGAACACGATCAGAGCGCCCAGGCGCTTCTGGGCCAAGGCGGCGGCGGCCTTCACCACCTCCTCGATCACCTGCGTGTCCCGCGCCGTGCGCGCGACCCGAAACAGCGGCCTGCGCCCGACACGCATCAGCGCGCGCCGGATGTCGCTCTGGAAGATGACCACGACGATCAGCACGATGTACGTGATCATCGAGTCGAGGATGGTGGAGACGGTCACCAGGCCCAAGCGTTGGGCGAACTGGTAGATGGCGAAGATCAGCGCCAGGCCTACGGCCATCTGCATGGCGCGCGTGCCCTTCAACAGCGAGAGCACGCCATAGAGCAGGAGAGCGACCAGTCCGATGTCGATGAGGTCGCGCCCCACGGGCCACGGCTCGCGGGCGAAGAAGGTGGCGACGCCGGCGACCAGGTCGTTCAGCACGGACGTGCCTCGAGCAGCGCCCGGTCGAAGGCCAGCGCCTGCCAAGCCTCGGCCACGTCGTGGACGCGCACGGCGTGGGCTCCGTCATGGGCCGCCGCGAGCACGCTCGCGAGGGTGCCGGGGAGGCGCTCGTTCGGCGCGGGTTCGCGACCCTCGGGCGTGGCCGCGACCTTGGCGATGAAGGACTTTCGGGACGCTCCCACGAGCACGCGCTGCCCCAGCGCGACGAGCCGCGGCAGCGCCGCCAGCACGGCCATGGACTGCGCCGCGGTCTTCGCGAAGCCGACGCCCGGATCGAACCAGATCCTGGCGCGTGGGACGCCGGCGCGCTCCGCCCGCTCCCGGGCTTCCTCCAGCTCTCGCGCGACGTCGGCGACCACGAAGCCATATACGGTGAACGGGGGACTGACCTGCCCTCGACCGCGGTTGTGCATCAACACCAGCTCCGCGCCGGAGCGCGCGACGCGCTCGAGCAGCTCGGGCCCCTGCCCGCAGGAGACGTCGTTGATGATCTGCGCGCCCTCGTCGAGCACCGCTCGGGCGACCTCGGCCTTCACCGTGTCCACGGACACGCGATGGCCTGCGCGCGCCAGCGCACGCACGACCGGCAGGACCCGCGCGAGCTCTTCCTCGACGGGGACGTGCATGGAGCCCTCGCCATAGGTGGCGCCCGCGGGGCGGCTCGACTCCCCGCCCACATCGATCACGTCCGCGCCCTCGCGCAGCATCTCCTGCGCACGAGCGAGCGCGCGCACGGGCTCGAAGAACTGGCCCCCGTCGCTGAAGGAGTCGGGGGTGACGTTGAGCGCGCCCCAGATCTCGCAGACCGAGCCGGGCATGAGCTGCGGCGCGGGCGGCGTCGCCTCCTGTCGCATCGCCTGCCCGGCCCCCCGGCTCATCTCAGCTCGCGCTCGGAATCTCGCGGGGACGCGGCTGGAAGATAGAACCCTTGCGGCGCTCCTTGCCTTCACGGCGCTTCTCCGCGTAGGTCGGGACGATCACGCGCTTGCGGTCCGGCAGCTCCGTGCCGTTCATCGCGGCCTCGATCTCGTCGCGATCCAGCGTCTCGCGATCGAGCAGGGCGTCCGCGATGGCGCTGAGCTTGTCTCGGTTGTCCTCGAGCAGCTTGCGGGCGATCCCGTACTGCTCCTTCATGATGCGACGCACTTCGTCGTCGATCTCCTTGGCCGTCTGCTCGGAGTAGTCCTTGTGGTGGCTGGCTCCGAGGAAGCCCGACTCTTCTTGATCCACGTAGGCCAGCGTCCCGAGGGCGTCGGTCATGCCCCACTCGGTCACCATCGAGCGCGCCAGCTGCGTCGCCTTCTTGAAGTCGTCGGAGGCGCCCGTGGTCAGCTGATCGAGCATGATCTCTTCCGCGATGCGGCCGCCCAGGGCCATGGCGATGCGGTCGAGGATCCACGCGCGCGAGTAGCTGCGACGATCCTCGTTGGGCAGCGACATGGTCAGACCCAGCGCGGGTCCGCGCGGGATGATCGTCACCTTGTGGATGGGATCGTGGTTGGGCAGGAGCCGAGCGACCAGCGTGTGACCCGCCTCGTGGAATGCCGTGGCGCGCTTCTCGGCGTCGCTGATCACCATCGAGCGTCGCTCGCTGCCCATCAGGACCTTGTCCTTGGCCATCTCGAGATCACTCATGGTGACCCAGTCCTTGTCCAAGCGCGCCGCGAGCAGCGCCGCCTCGTTGACCAGGTTCTCGAGGTCCGCGCCGGAGAAGCCGGGCGTACCGCGGGCGATGATCTCGACGTCGACGTCGCTCGCCAGAGGCACCTTGCGGGTGTGCACGTGCAGGATGCCCGTGCGACCGACCAGGTCGGGGCGCGGCACCATGATGCGACGGTCGAAGCGGCCGGGGCGAAGGATGGCGGGGTCGAGGACGTCGGGCCGGTTGGTGGCCGCGACGATGATGACGCCCTCGGAGGACTCGAAGCCGTCCATCTCCACCAGCAGCTGGTTCAACGTCTGCTCGCGCTCGTCATGACCGCCACCGAGGCCAGAGCCGCGGTGCCGACCGACGGCGTCGATCTCGTCGATGAAGATGATGCAGGGCGCGTGCTTCTTGCCCTGCTCGAACAGGTCCCGCACACGTGAGGCGCCGACGCCGACGAACATCTCCACGAAGTCGGAGCCAGAGATGGAGAAGAAGGGCACGCCCGCTTCGCCGGCGATGGCGCGCGCGAGCAGCGTCTTGCCCGTGCCGGGTGCGCCCATCAGCAGCACACCCTTGGGGATGCGCCCTCCAAGACGTTGGAAGCGTTTGGGATCCTTCAAGAACGCGATGATCTCTTCGCAGTCGTCCTTGGCCTCGTCGATGCCGGCGACGTCGGCGAAGGTGACCTTGTTCTGGCTCTCGTTCAGCAGGCGTGCGCGCGATTTACCAAAGCTCATGGCCTTGCCGCCCGAGGCTTGGAGCTGCCGCATGAAGAGGAAGAAGATGCCCAGCAGCAAGAGCATGGGCAGCCAGGTGACGAGCACGCTGGCCAAGAGTCCGTTGTCGTCCTCGGGCAGGTACTCGAAGCGCACGTGATGATCGAGGAACTCCCGGTTGATCTCCTCGCCCAGCGGGCCGACGGAGAGCTTGTGCGTCGACGCTCCGTGATCGGACTCGGCGGCCAGGACGTACTGGTACTCCCCCGTGTGCTCGAGGGGTCGAATCTTGACGCTCTCGACGTGCCCGTTGCGAACGTCGGAGACGAACTCGCTGAAGGGCACCGAGCGCGGCTGATCATCCTGCTGCACCAGGTTGTAGATCACGACCAGCATCAGGCTGATCAGGACCCAAAGGAGCAGGGTCTTATGGCTTTGCTTCACTGGCTTCGCTTCATTCG
Source organism: Myxococcales bacterium (assembly GCA_009992505.1). GTDB lineage: Bacteria > Myxococcota_A > Polyangia > Polyangiales > Houyiibacteriaceae > JAADHO01. The sequence continues at coordinate 2,808 of JAACVI010000047.1, read as the reverse complement.
AGCCGCACACCGAGAGAGGGGCGGAGATTCTGGAACATGCCCTGCTCTAGCTAGCATGCGCCCTGCGCCTGTTCAATCTTCGGGCGAATTCGGCTGGACAACCCGCAGGCGACCGTCGAGCACTACTACTAGACGCTCGCCGGGCAACAACGTTTCACCGCGACCGCGCAACATGGCCTCCAGGGCCTCGATCACGGCTCTGCCGGGCGATTGGCCCGTCTGGGATCTCACCCAGCGCCCGAGCACGGCGCGACGCACACTGCGAAATGCCCTCCTCAGTGGCTCGAGCTCGAGGTCGTCGCCGCGGCGGGCCTCGGCGTAGAGCGCGTCGGCTAGCGCGTCGACCAGCTCGCGATCGGCGCGCGCGTCCTCGGCCAGGGCGGCCAGGTGCCCCTGAATGGAGGCGTCCTCGGCGGCCAGGGCGGGCATCAGACGCTCGCGGATGCGCACCCTGAGGAAGCGCTGGTCGAGGTTGCTGGCATCCTGAATCACGGGCAGGTCGCGGACGTAGGCGTGGACGTCGGCGCGATGACAATCGATCAGCGGACGAATCACGCCGTCCTCGCGTGAGGCCGCGATGCCTGCGAGACCCCGCGTGGAGCAACCTCGCAGCATGCGCTCGAGCACAGTCTCGGCCTGATCGTCGAGGGTGTGACCGACCGCCACGGCGCCGAGCCCACGCCGCCGGGCGCAGGCCAGCAACGCCCCGTAGCGTGCGTCGCGCGCCTGGGCCTGCACGGAAGCGCCCGCGGGCACCTGCACGGCCAGCGCCTCGAAGGGTAGACCCAGACCTCCGGCGAACTGACCCACGGCCCGGACCTCGGCCGCGGCCTCGGGCCTCAGTCCGTGATCCACAGAGGCCACGTGCACGTGCACGCCGAGCTCGTCGGCCAGCCGCGCCAGGACCTGCACCAGCGCCACCGAGTCCGGCCCACCCGAGCAACCCACCAGCACGCCCTGCCCTGCGTGCAGGAGTTCGCGCTCGCGCACGCTGCGGCGCACACGGGCCAGGATCACTTCGGCGGCTCCAGGGTGGGAGAGGATCGGAGCATGGGCGCGCTCAGGCGCGCGACGTCCGCGCACCGAGGAAGACGCCCTGGCTCAGAAGACACCGCTGACGAGGCTGAGACGGAGCTCCGTGCCTTCGTTGGTGCGCATGAAGGAGAGCTCGGCGCGAGCGTTCTCGGGCAGCACGCTGAGGCCGGGGACTCCGAGCATCAAGCCCTCCTCCGAGAGGCGGAACAGGCCCGAGCCCGCGCGAGCGAGGTGACGTCGGTGCAGCGCGGCCTGCTCGCCGGAATCGACCTCGACGCTGGTGTCGCCCGAGGCATCGCCCGAGCCGTCGTCGGCGGCGTCACCCGAGCCGCCACCCGCGGCTGCGCCGGAGCTGTCCGAACCTTCCACGCCACCCTCGTCGTCGGGGTTGTAGGCCGTGGCGGAGAGCGTGATCACGATGCTGGGCACGATCAGCGCGACGCCCAGGGCGAGCGCGCCGATGGCGAAGGTGCGGTTGCCGTCATCGAGGAGATAGTGTCCGGCCAGCGCGCCGCCGACTCCACCCACCACGGGGAAGACGATCAACGCCCAGGTGTCGTCCAGACCGGCGGCGGCGGGGATCACCAGACCGAGCTCCGCGCCCACCAAGCCGAGTCCGATCGTGCCCTTGGGGGACGGACCCACCTGATGCGCGGCCGTCTGGGCGCTCGCGACGCTGGTCGCCAGAGGCGCGCCGGGCAACGCGGATCCGAGGCTGATCGCCGCGGCGAACACGGCGAGGAGACTGAATTGCTTCATGTTGAGTCGCTGATAGGTCAAGCCCACCCTCCGGTCTAAGGGGGCACCATACTCGCCACGGACGGGCCGAGCAATACGTGCGAGGGGTGGGTTGCCTGGGGAGGTCGGGGCGTTCGCGGCCCCGAATCGCCACCGGGGTTGACGCGGCGCGTCGAAGCGCACTACGAGCGATGCCTGAAGGCGTGCGACTTACCCGCGCCGTGGAGCCCCCATGAGCCACGAAGACAAGGTCATCGTCACCTGCGCCATCACCGGCGTACTCGCCACCCGCGACCAATGCCCCGGCATCCCTTACACCCCGGTGGAGATCGCCGAGGAGTGCCGACGCGCCTACGAGGCAGGCGCCTCGGTGGTCCACATCCACGCGCGCAACGACGACGGAACGCCCAGCTACTCGCCCGACGTGTTCGCGGTGATCGCCCGCGAGGTGCGCGAACGCTGCCCGATCCTGCTCAACTTCTCCACCGGCGCCATGGGCGAGGACGTGAGCGAGCAGGTCGAGATGATCCGGCACATCAAGCCGGAGATCGCGGCGCTGAACATGGGCACCATGAACTACTCGAAGTACTCGAAGCGGCAGAAGCGCTTCGTCTTCGACATGGTCTTCCCGAATCGCTACGAGAAGATCCTCGAGCTGCTCACGGCCATGAACGAGGCGGGCGTGAAGCCCGAGCTCGAGTGCTTCGACTCGGGTCACACCAACGGCGCCTGGCCGCTGCTCGACATGGGCGCGCTGAAGAAGCCGGTGCAGTTCAGCTTCATCGTGAACGTGCTCGGTGGCATCCCGGCGGAGGTAGAGTCCCTGCAGCTGCAGCGACAAATCGCCACGGGCCTCGTGGGCCCGGACGACCTCGACTGGGAGGTCATCGGTATCTCCCACTGCCACTGGCGCATGCTCGCCAGCGCGCTCGTGCTCGGCGGAAACATCCGCACGGGCCTGGAGGATCACCTCTACCGACCCAACGGCGAGATGGCCTCGGGCAATGGCCAGATGGTGGAGCACGCCGTCGCCCT
>JAACVI010000160.1 GCA_009992505.1 Myxococcales bacterium | reverse complement strand
CAGTCCTTCGGCTCTTCCGCCTTGGGCGGGATCTCGAAGAACTCCTGGATCGTCTCCTGGTGATAGAGGCTGCCGCGCATGCCGGTGACCCGCTCTACCTCGCGCCCACGCTTGAAGTAGATGATCGAGGGCGTGGACATGACGCGCAGTCGGCCCGCGGCCATGGGCGCGGCGGTGGTGCTCATCTCACAGACCTTCACGCGCCCGTCGTATTGCGTGGCCAGGTCGACGAGGATCGGTTCGAACTGCTTGCACGGCGCGCAGCCGGGTCCCCAGACGTCGAGGATCACGGGACCCGTGTGGCGCATGACCTCGGCCTGGAAGTTCGAGTCGTCCACATGCGTCGGCATGACCTTGGGTTTGCCGCCGAAGAGCTTGCTGATGATTCCCATGCCCAAAGATGACTCGAATCGGGCGAATTTCAACCTGGCACGGTGAGCACTAGCACCGAAGGCGGACCGTTGGCGTCGTTACCTGGGATGGCGTCGGAAGCGGAAAGCGACCAGCACGAAGAAAGGCAGGGCGAGCAGGGGCAGCCTCGGCTTGGAACCGGCCGAATGCGCCAGATCGCAGCTGCAGCCGCCCTTCATCACGACGCTCCCGCCGCCGTCGACGTCCGCGTCCCTGGCGGCTGAGGCGTCACCGCCACTCGCGTCGGGGCCACTCGCGTCGGGCGCGCTCGCGTCGGGGCCACTCGCGTCGGGCGCGCTCGCGTCCTGCACTCCCCCATCCGGAACGGCGCGGCAGAGGTCGTCCTCGCCCGCCGCAGTCACGACGCAGCCGGCCGGGCAGTCGTCCACTTCGGTCGTGCCCGAGACGCAGCGCGCACGGGAGAGCCCATCACCGGCGCAGGCGTAGGTCGCGGCCAGGCTGCCGCAGTCGGGAGGCGTGGCGCAGCTGGCGTCCCCGCTCGCGCTCGCCACGCAGCCCGCGGCGCAGGCGTCGGTCTCGATCATGCCCGAGCTGCAGCGCTCGCGTGCGCTGGCGTCCGCGGTGCAGGTGTAGCTGGCGCTGAGGCTGCCGCAGTCGGGAGGTGGTGGTGTGGCGCAGACGTCGTCCGTGCCGCTGGGCATGGAGATGCAGCCCGCAGAACAGGCCTCGGTGCTGACGACGCCGCTGAGGCAGCGCGTGCGCTCCGTGGCCGCGGCGTTGCAGGTCCAGATGGCGTAGGTCCCGGACGGGCAGGTCGGAGGCGGAGGCGCGCCGCAGGTCGCGTCCGGGAGTCCGCGGTAGGGCCCCTGACCCGTCCACAGGCTGGGCGAGGTCGGTGAGCAGCCGCCCTGAAAGGGATCGAAGGCCGAGGCGTAGGCGCCGCCCACGGGGCGTGTCTCGACGTGGAGGTGAGCGCCCGTGGTGCAGCCGCTGCTGCCGATCTGACCGATGACCTGTCCACAGCTCACCGTGTCGCCGACGGCGACTCGCACGGAGCCCGTGCGCATGTGGCCGTAGATCACCTTGTAGGAGCCTTCGTTGATCACGACGTGATTGCCGTAGCCGGAGCCCACGCTCGAGCCGCAGCCAGCGCCGCCACAGGCCGTGCAGTGATCGAAGTGGCCGTCCTCCGCGGCGACGACCGTTCCGGCGGCCGTGGCGACGATGTCGTAGCCCGTGTCGATGGCCCCGTTGTTCCCGATCAGGCTGAAGTCGCTGCCGTGGTGCCCGTCGTAGCTGCTGCCGCCGCAGTTCCAATCGCCGGCGGCGCCGGTCGCGACTTCGTCGAAGTAGTACCAGTTCCCGATGCAGGTGCTGCAGGCGGTGGGCCGACTCAAGGTCTGGGCCGAGGCCGTGCTGACGAGCGCGAGGCTCAGCGCGACCCCGGCGAGCGAATGGATCGCGCCCTTCATCGGAAGCTCCGCGTCACGGCGTCGCCGTTCATGTCGAGGTAGCGCACGCTGTCGCCGTCGAACTCGAGACTCTCGGCGGAGCCCGGCGGCGGCACGAAGGCGTCGCCCCAGGGCGACCCCGTGCGCAGCTCGCAGTTCGTCAGACAGCGCGCCTCGTCCGTGTCGACGCGCGCGAACCAGAGCCCCGCGACGCCTCCGTTCTGCGCGCCCACGAAGAACACACCCCGGGCGTCGGGGCCGAGCCGAAACATGCCCGCCGAAGCGAGCCCGCGCGCCAGAGTCGTCTCGACGCCTTGACGCAGAAGCCTCAACTCCACCGTGTCGCCCAGCTCGGGCGCGAAGACGACGCGATCCTCGCCCACCCATGGGGGTGAGCTCACGGAGCGAGCGATCAAGCGCGGCGCGCCGTCGAGACCGAAGCGCGCGAGCCGATGATCCGGCAGCCAGACCACGGCCGTGTCGCCCGACAGCGCAGCGAAGAGCGCGGGCGGCAGCTGACGCGAGGCTAGGCCGGCGACGAGCTCGTAGCGCAAGAGCGGCGCGGCGTCGGAGGCCTCGGGCGGCGGCTCATCCGAACCAGGGAGCCGCAGCAGCTGAAGCTCCTCGGTCGGCGTCGCCTGCTCGAGCGCTGCGGGCTGGGTTGCGATGGCTCCCGACGACGGCGAAGCCTGACAGGCCGCGAGCAGGAGGCAGGCCAGAGTCGAGACGCGGAAGATCGAACGCGCGTTCACACCGCCATGCTAGCCGGTGGCCGAGCCGAGCGATATCCCCCCGGCCACCGGGTCGGTCCCAGACGAGTCGGCGACGCGCCGCTGCGGCCATGCTACGAACCCAGCGTGCGCGCGGAGTTCTTCAGCGACCTGGGCAGGATCGCGGCCGAGGATTGGGACGCCCTGGTGGGCGAGGACGATCCCTTCGTCGAGCACGCGTTCCTGCGCGCGCTGGAGGAGAGCGGCTCGGTCGGAGGCGACTCGGGCTGGACGCCGATGCACCTGACGCTCTGGGACGACGCGGGCTTGGCCGCGGCCATGCCGCTCTATGTGAAGGAGCACGGCTTCGGCGAGTACATCTTCGACTGGGCCTGGGCGGACGCGAGCCATCGCGCGGGGGTGCCCTATTATCCGAAGCTGGTCTCCGCCGTGCCCTTCACACCCGCCACCGGGCGCCGCGTGCTCCGGCGCGCGGACGTGTCGTTGGCGGAGGTCGCGCCCGATCTGCGACGCGGCCTGCTCGAGGCCGCGAGTCAGACGCGCGCCTCGTCGATTCATCTGCTCTTCCTGACCCGCGAAGAGGCCGACGCTCTGGGCACGGATCCGCGCTTCATGCGCAGGCTCAGCCTGCAGTTCCATTGGCACGCCGCAGGCGACGCGAGCTTCGAGGACTACCTCGGACGCATGCGCTCTCCCGCGCGCAAGGCCGTGCGCCGCGAACGACGCCAAGCGCAGGAGCTGCCCTTCGAGCTCGAGCTCTTGCGCGGCGACGAGCTCGGGACCGCGGACTACGCGGAGCTCTTCGAGCTCTACCGCGCGGGCTGCTTGCTCAAGGGCTCCTTCCCCTACCTCACCGAGGCCTTCTTCGAGCTGATGCCCGAGCGCCTGGCCCCCCGTCTGCTCGTCGCACGCGCGCGGATGGACGGACGCACCGTGGCCGCATCCCTCGCCTTCGAGAAGGGCGCGCACCTCTACGGGCGCTACTGGGGCAACCACGTGGATGCGCCCATGCTGCACTTCGAGCTCTGCTACTACCGGCTGATCGAGCACGCCATCGACAGCGGCATCACGCGCTTCGAGGCCGGCGCGCAGGGCGAACACAAGCTCAAGCGTGGGCTGATGCCCGCCAGCATCCACAGCCTGCACCTGATCCGACATCCCGGACTCGAGGCCGCCATCGCCGACTATCTGCCGCGGGAAGCGGCCGGCATGCGCGCGCGCATGGACGAGCTGCGCGCGAGCGGACCCTTTCGTCGCGACTGAGGCGCTGGACCGTTCGCGAGGAAGGACGAGCTCGATCACGTCGTGACACTCGGGGTCGTCGGCGTGGGACAAGTCCCACACCCCACGTCGGACGTCGTTCCGCGCGTCCCTGCTCCGAGCCATCCGCGACAAGCTCGATCACCTCCTCGCACTCGGGGTCGTCGGCGTGGGA
>JAACVI010000159.1 GCA_009992505.1 Myxococcales bacterium | reverse complement strand
CGGCGCGGACGTCATGCTCGGCCTCTCGGGTCCGGGCCTGGTCACGGCCGAGATGCTCAAGACCATGGCCGACAGGCCGCTGATCTTCCCGCTGGCCAACCCGGATCCGGAGATCGGCTTCGACGAGGCGCGCGCGGCGCGGCCCGACGCCATCGTGGGCACGGGGCGCAGCGACTACCCGAACCAGATCAACAACGTCCTCGGCTTCCCCTACATCTTCCGCGGAGCCCTCGACGTGGGCGCGCGGGAGATCAACGAAGAGATGCAACTCGCCGCGGCCAGAGCCTTGGCGGGTCTGGCGCGCGAGGGCGTGCCCGAGGACGTGCAGGACGCCTACGGTGGCCACGCGCTGAAGTTCGGACCCGACTACATCATCCCGAAGCCCATGGACGACCGCGCCCTGTACTGGGTCGCGCCCGCCGTGGCGAAGGCGGCGATGGACTCGGGCGTCGCGAGCAAGGAGCTCGACGTCAACGCCTACCGCGAGGAGCTGAACCGCAAGCTCAGCCCGACACGCCAGGTGATGTGGAAGATCACGGCGCTGGCCAAGAAGTCGCCGGCGCGCGTGGTGTATCCCGAGGGCGAGGAGGCGAAGATCCTGCACGCCGCAGACATCGTCGCCCATGAAGGCATCGCGCGACCGATGGTGATTGGTCGTCCGGCGGTGATCGAGGCGCAGGCCCAGAAGCTCGGCATCGACATGTCCGGCATCAAGGTCATCGACCGCGACAACCTGCCCAACGTCGACGCCTACGCCAATGCACTGTGGAGCCGCCGACAACGAAATGGCCTGACGCTCGGGCGCACGCGCGATCAGATCACGCGCAGCCGCACGACCTACGCCATGATGATGCTCGCCGAGGGCGACACGGACGGCGTCGTCGCCGGTCTGACGACTCCCTACCCGGACACGATTCGTCCCGCGCTGCAGATCATCGGCACGCGCCGAGGCGTGCGCCGCGCGTCGGGCACCTACATGGCCATCGCGCCCACGGGCGTGAAGTTCCTGGCCGACACCACGCTGAACATCGATCCGGACGCGGCCACGCTGGCCGAGACGGCGTTGTTGACGGCGGAGCTGGTGCGCGAGCTGGGCATCACGCCTCGCGTCGCCATGCTCTCCTTCTCGAACTTCGGCGACGCGCCCCACCCGGCGTCGCGCAAGGTCGCAGAGGCCGTGCGCATGGTGAAGGAGCGCGATCCGAACCTCGAGATCGACGGCGAGATGCAGGCGGACGTCGCCCTGCTCGACGAACGGCGGAAGCTCTACCCCTTCTCGACCCTGACCAAAGCGGCGAACGTGCTGATCTTCCCGAACCTCGGCGCGGGCAACATCGCCTACAAGCTGCTGATGGCGGTGGGCAACTCGGAGATCATCGGGCCCCTCGTGCTCGGCATGCGTCGCGCCGTCAACGTGCTGCAGCAGGACGCCTCCGTCTCCACCATCGTGCACATGACGGCGATCACCTCCGCGCGGGCTCGACGCCTCGAGCAGCGCGGACTCGAACCGCTCAGCTGATCCACGTCATCGTCACCGCGTCGGCGTAGTGCGTGGGGTCGGCCGGCTCGTCCCCCGCCGCCGCGGGCCCAATCGCGTGAACGGCACCGCGCCTTACCCGTAGGGCGGGGGCTCGTCCCCCGCCGCACGCGGCTACATCAACAGGCAGCCCACGCTCGCGATGCGGGCGATGTTGTTCGTCTCGACGCATTCGACGTTGTCGTCGGCCGCGTCGACCCAGAGCCAGACGTCGCGTCGACCGTCCGTCGGTGCGGGATCCCAGTCGCAGCTCACCGCTTCGCACTCGCCGGGCCGAAGCGTGCCCACGGTGGTGACGCTGCAGATGCTGGTACCCGACGCGCGCGGATCGCCGTCGTAGAACGTCGCGACCATGCCGCTGTCGACGGGCTCGGCACCGCGGTTGCACACGTTGGCGCGCAGCGGGATCACGGGCGCCGCGAGGGTGCAGCCGCGATCGAAGGAGCCACGACCGATGGTCAGATCCGGGCCGGCCAGCGGCACGAGATCGCCCTGCACGTTCTTGCGGAAGTCATCGAGCGCGGGCTCGGACCAGTTGCGGCGCACCTCGCTCGTGCGCGGGATGGTTCCGTCCTCGTTCACGCCCGTGACGGCGTAGGCGTGCTGATTCCAGACGGGTCGTGAGCTGACCCAGCGATCGCTCTGATCGGAGTACACGCGTACGCCGATGATGCTGCTGGTGAAGGTCGCGCGGCAGACGTTGCCCGCGCCCGCGGAGGTCGGCAACGGCGCCGCGCAGGTGTAGCTCGTGGCATCGCCGCAGTCGCTGTCGGCGGTGCAGCGACACAGGCCTTCGACGCAGCCAGTGGCGGTGGGGCAGTCGCCGTCCACGCTGCAGGTGAGGCCCGCGTGCAGGGGATCGAGCGTCGGGCACGGACCGTGCGCCGAGTTCGAGCCCACGACGATCTCCGCGTTGTAGTCACCGTCCACGTCCGCGACGACCGGCGCCTCGATCCAGGTGCCGCTGGAGCGAGGCGCGGACCACTCGACCGTGCCCGTCTCGCCCGAGAAGACCCGCAGGAAGCACTCGTCGGCGTAGACCACCTCCGAGCTTCCGTCGCCCTCGAAGTCGAAGACGCTCGAGCCGTTGATGCCGCTGGAGAAGTCGCGCACGGCCGCCGACCAGAGGATGCCGTCCGTGCGTCCGCTGGCGCAGATGCCCGTGGCGCCGCTGGGCAGGCAATCGAGATCGAAGACGGTCAGGCTGCCCGGTCCACCGCTGGCGAATTCCGCGCGACCGTCGCCGTCGAAGTCGGCCACGGTGGGGTTGCCGCCGTGGGAGCCGCCGGGCAAGGCCACGGGTCCGAACACGACGACGCCGGCGATGGTCTGCACACGCGCCGTGCCCGCGCTGATCACGGCCACTTCGGGGCCGCCGGGGAAGTCGCCCGCGGCGCCCGGAAAATCGCCGAAGTCCGCGACCGCCACGAACCCATCGGTCAGTGGCGCGGGGAAGTCCGTGCGACGCACCCAGGCGTGGGAAGGGAGGTCCCAATCGAAGACTCCATCACCGGTGGCGAGCTCCGCGTCTCCGTCGTGATCGAGGTCCGCCACCACCGCGGGCTGCGAGTAGCCGACCAAAGCGTGCAGACCCTGCGCGTCGTCGAGCAGCACGCCGTCGGGTCCATAGGTCACGGCGCCCATGAGGATCTCGGGCCGGCCGTCGTCGTCCAGATCGGCCAGGGACAAGCTGCCGATCGCAGCGGCGCCCCCCGTGAGGTCGCGGCTTCCGTCGGCGCGCATGGAGAACCAGCGCCGACTGAAGCTCCCGCTCGTGGCGTCGTCATAGGCGAACGCGACCAGACCGCCGGACGCGCTCTTGGCGACGATCTCGGGCACGCCGTCGCCGTCGAGATCGCCGACCGCGGGCGTGGTGGCGCCGCCGACGCGATCCTCCGCATCCGCGAGCACGCCCTGATCCGTGCAGGTGCGACCATCGATGATGCGCACGACTCCGCCGTCGCCGTAGGTGAAGCTGGCCGTGGAGATGAACACGATGGACGGTCGGATGGGCTCGTCGGGACCGCGCCCGATGCCGAAGTCGACGACCAGCGGCGTGGACTCGACCTCACGGAAGCCCGGCGCTGGATCGTCCGCGGAGGGAGCGTCCCAATGGCATTGAACGGCGGGCAAGAAGCGGCCCGGCTGAACCTCGCGGCGGCAGTCCACGTTGGAGTCGCCGCGGGGTAGCGTGCCGTAGGGCGTGCAGCGACCCTCATGACAGTAGCTGTCGTCGAGGCACTCGCCGTCGTCGGCGCAGGGTCCGAGATCGAGCGCGCACACGCCCTCCCCGGTGCAGCGCTCGCCGTCGCCAC
>JAACVI010000135.1:3065-19793 GCA_009992505.1 Myxococcales bacterium | reverse complement strand
GAGCATACCGGGGGTATGTGAGCGACGAGCAACGCAGCGAGCGGGGATGGATCGGCGCAGGAAGGCCAGTTTATTTCGCGGCGGACGCTGAGCCTCAGCGACCGCGCTGGCGCGTGGTCTGGCGCGGCAGCACGCCCATGCGACCCAGGGTGCCGCGAGCCAGGCTGACGATCTCCGGGCGGACGCCCTTCTGGGTCAGGGACGCGACCATGTTGGTGTCCGCCTCGGCCAGGTTCTCCATGGCCTTCTGGGCGAGACCGCGCTTCTTGAGCGCGAAGTAGGTGAAGACCTGCGCGCGCAGCAGCACGGGGCGGACCTCGACGTAGGCGGGATCCTTGGGATCGTAGGTCTCGAGCAGCTTCATTGCCTCTTCGGCCTTGCCCGTGCGGGAGAAGGCCTCCGAGATGACGGCGGCGTACATCGCCTTGGCCTTGGCCTGCGGCTGTCGATCGAGGCGGATCTCGTCGGCCAGGGCGCGCGCCTCCTTGGTGCGGTTCTGCACCAGGTACATCAGCCCCAGGTTCGAGCGCACGTCGTCCTGCACCACCGCCGGCGCCTTCGCGAGGTCGATGCTCTCGAGGATGCGCACGGCCTCGCCGGGATCCTTCTGGGCCACGAGCTGCGCCCGCGCCAGGTTGCTCAGCGCGTCGTCGCTGCGCTCGGCGAGCTTCTCGATGGCGTCGGCGCGTCCCTGCGCGTCCGTAGCGCCCTTGAGGATGTCCACGATGGCCGCCGACTTGCGGGTCAGGCGCCAGACGTAGATGCCGAAGCCGATGCCCACCAGGGTGAGCACGCCCGCGACCACCAACCCCCAGAACGAGATGTAGGGCTCGAGCATGGCGCCGAGCAGCCAGATGATGGCGTAGGCGCCCACCACCTGCGCGATCACCTTCCAGCGCATCTGCGGGCGCTCTAGATTCTCGAGCGCCTCCGAAGGATCCGTACGAGCGATGGACTTCTTCTTCTTCTTGGCCACGCCGGTTGCTAACCGCTGCGCCCACCCGGGGCAAGCGCCCTCCACCCGAGCCCGTGCGCCCGCTGTGAGATGAGCCCGTGTCGCGTCGCGAGCCAAGCGCGCTTCCGGGACGCGCGCGAAGCTCAGCCGCGCTCGCTGTCGGAGGCGGTCACGCCGATGCCCAGCTCCGCGAGCGCCGGGAAGATGCGCGCCTCGGGACCGCGCGTCACGAGCGAGTACTCGATCTGGAGATCGACGATGGGGTGCGTCGCGTGGGCGCGGCGAATGGTGTCCACACCCACATCGGAGAGGCCGATGGCCCGCACGTCGCCGTGCCTCCACCATGCGCGCGATGGCGCCCACGGTCTCCTCGATGGGCACACTGGGATCGAGGCGCGCGGGGCGGTACACGTCGACGTAGTCCGTGCCGAGTGGCGTGAGCGAGTGGGCGAGGAAGTTCTTCATCGCCGCGGGGCGCGCGTCGAAGCCGCCCCAGGAGCCGTCGGGGCCACGCAGCGCGCCGAACTTCACGCTGAGCTGCGCCTGATGACGCCGCCCTTCGAGCGCGCGCCGGATCAGCAGCGCGTTCTGGCCCATGCCGTAGAACTCGCCGGTGTCGAGCAGCGTGACGCCGCGTTCGAGCGCCGCGTGCATGGTCGCGATGCTCTCCGCGTCGCTCGGGCCGTACATCCCGCTCTCCCCGCTGTGCCCATGCAGCCGAGGGCGATGGGGAAGACGGCGGGCCCCGTGCTGCCGAGCTGTCGAGTGGGTGTGGGCGATGCGTGAGCCATGGGCCGACCGTTGGGCGCGGCTCAGCACCTGGCAATACGCCGCCAGGAGCGCCGAAACGCTACGCCAGCGACGACTGGCGACGGCGACGCCTCGCCTGTTTGGCGGCGTGCCATGCGAAGGCGAGGCCCGCGCTGAGCGCGCTCAGGACCGCGACCGCGAGCAGCCCGTGGGCGAGGTCGAGGCGATGGCCGACGAGCGCGCCCACCCCGACGTAGGCGCCGTAGAGCAGCACGACGTGGAAGACGTAGAGGAAGAGCGTCTCGCCGGCCAAGAGCTCCAGGCGCTTCGGCAGACGCGCGACGCGCCGGGAGCCCAGGACCAGCAACGCGCTGAGCAGCGACACCAGACCCAGGTTGGTCAGGCGCGCCAGGGCGGGCAGCTCCTCGCGATAGCCCAGAACACCCAAGAGGGTGAAGAGGACGCCCGCGCCGCCCAGCACCAGAGTCGTGCGCGTGGTCGAGGTCGAGGCCCCTCGAGGCAGGGCCAGCCCCGCCAGCGCCGTGCCCAGGAGCATGTGCCCCGCCCAGGGCACGACGGGGAAGATCGAACCCGAGGCGTGCGAGACCCAGTTGCTCAAGAGGCCGGGCGATTGGCCCAGAGGTTCGGTCAGGGGCCACAGCGCGAAGCTCAGCAGGCCGAGGGCGCCCGCCGCCCAGGTGACGTGACGCGCGTCGCGCAGGGCGAGGCCGAGACCTTCGAGCAGCAAGAGCGTCAGCCCGATGCACTGCAGCACGTCCACGATGCCGCCGATGCGCAGCGCCTCCGCCCCGGAGCGCGCGCCGACGGGCAGGTGCATCAGGTAGCCCAACACGATCAACCAGGCGCCGCGCCCGAGGCGATGGCGCACGGCGCCGGCGCTGGCGCGATGCGCGTCCAGATCCAGCAGGGTCGCCAGATGAAACGAGAGGCCCGCGGCGAAGAGGAAGGAGACGCTGGTCAGACCGCGCACGTAGCTCCAGGTGGCGAAGAGCGCGCCCTGCCGCAAGCCGTCCTGCATCAGCGCGTCCAGGGTGTGGCCCTGGATCATCTGGAAGGAGGCGATCAGCCGCAGCAGGTCCACGAAGACCGCGCGACGACGGGGCGCGGACTCAGGGGCCATCGAACACGTGCGCGAGCGCCTGAGCCACGTCCTCGAGGCTCGGGCGCTGCTCGGGGTCGAGCGCCTGACAGGACTGCGCCAGTCGCCGCAGCTCGGCGGCGGGACCCTGTGGCAGCCTGGGCAGCGCCTCGTTCAGGAGCGCGCCGAAGGAGTGCACGTCGGCGCTCGGGCGAGCCGGCGCCGCGCGCAGCTGCTCGGGTGAAGCGAAGCCACGGGTGCCCTCCCCGGCGCGCTTCGGCGCCTCGCCCACGGGCAGGGCCAGCCCGAAGTCCGTGAGCACGGCCAGGTGATCGCGCCGCAAGAGCACGTTGCTGGGCTTGAGGTCGCGATGGACGAAGCCCGCCGCGTGTACGAATCGGAGCCCCGCGACCAGGCTCGTCAGCCAGGCTCGGACCTGGCTCGTTTCGACGCCCTCGTCGCGCAGCGCGACCTTCAGCGAGAGCCCACGCACCCACTCCATGCTGATCGCCCCGAGCTGCTCGTCGAGGTCGAAGATGCGGATCACGCCGGGGTGCTCCAGGGCCGCCGGTGTGCGCGCCTCGAGCCTCAGCCGCCCTCGCGCCGCGGCCCCGCGCTCGTGATAGACCTTCAAAGCCACGGGTCGCCCGAGCTCACGATCCAGCGCCTCGAAGACCGCGCCCGCGCCGCCGCGGCCCAGCTCGCGGCGCACGAGGTAGCGCCCCTGGGAGAGCTCGCCGCCCGACGCCAGCGTCGCTCCGGCCGAGACCGACCCAGGCGTGCGCGCGGCGCGTGGCTTCGCGCCCGGATACGCCACGTCGCGGGCCAGCACCCGCTGCCAGAGGATCGAGGAGAGCTCCTCGTCGCCCAGGCGACCGCGCGCGCGGGCGGCCATGGCCAGCGCGGCGAGGGAGACGTCCGCACGATCGAGCATGGGCGCGAGGGTGTCGAGGGCGCCTCGGTCGTCGGCGCGAGCGACCTGCGCCTCGGCCACGGCGAAGCGCAGGCGACTGCCACCCGCCACTCGAGCCAGGAGCGCCCGTCCCAGGGCGATGGCGCGCGCTTCGCGCTGCCCGCCGACCAGTGTGGAGAAGGCGGCCAGAGCGCGGTCCTCCGCCGCCACGCTCGACAGATCGCTCGAGGCCGCGAGCAGCTCCTCGGGCCCCTGATCGTCCGACGTCGTGGCAGACGGAGCGCTCGGCGCCTGAGGCCAGGAGGCGCGGGGATCGAGAGCATCCGCCTCCCCGGTGGGCTCGCTCGGCAGCTGTGGGTCGAGCGGCTCGGGCGCCGGGGGCTTGCCCAGCAGACGACGAAAGGCACGGCCGATCCGGCTCAAGGCTCGACCTCCACGCGCACGCCGCCCAGCTCGAGCACGTCGCCGACCAGCAGCTCGATGGGCGTGACGACCTCTCGATCGCCCAGCTTCGAGCCGCTGCCGGGCGCGGGGGTCAGCGTGGGATAGCCGCCAGGGAAGGCGAAGCGTGCGGGAAGATCGGGCAAGGAGAGCTCCCCTTTGCCCGCGAAGCCGCGCAGCCCGCGATCGATGCCGTCGAGCACCTCCACAGCCAGCCAGCCCTGCCCCTCCAGGCTCACGCGCAGGTGCACGTCCTCGCCCAGGCCGACGCGCGCGCCGCCCCCGAGCTCGACCCGGGACTCGAGCAGCAGGCCGTCCACCCAGGTGCCGTTTCGACTGTCGAGATCCGAGACCAGGAGCTTGTCCTGAGCACGATCCAACGAGGCGTGGCGCCGCGAGATGCCGGGACCCCGCACGGGGAAGACGCCCTCGCGCCCCAGCTCGACGGGCAGCTCGCCCACCAGGCGCACGCGCCGGGACAGGAAGCGCAGCGTCAGCGCGGGGCGATGGAACATCTTGGCCTCCAGGCTCGCCCGCGCACGCAGCAGCTCGGGCGCCTCGGGCAATTCCGAGAGGCCACGCTTCAACGCCGTCAGGGCCTCGAGTCGCGCCCCGGAGCCGAGCGCCGCGTCGTAGTCGCGCAGGGCCTCCCTCAGCGCGCGCACCTCGCCGTCCTGCTCCCCCTGGCTGTCGAGCAGCGCCTCGAGTCGCTCGACCTCACCCGCTTGCTCCAGGCAACGGGCCGCCTCGTCCGTGCGACCCAAGAGCTCCCAGGCCGTGGCCGCGCGCCCCCCCTGCCCCGCCAACTCGAGCTGCTTCGCGGCCTGCTCCAGCCGCCGACGCTCCTCGGCCGTGTGGACGCCGTCGGATTGGGCGCGCAGGAGCTCGACGTCTCCGAGCTGACCCTCCACGTCCTGGCGCTTGGGGTCGTCCTCCTTCAGCCAGCGCAGGGCGTCGAGCAGCGCTTGCCGACGCACCTCGGGCCCACTCGCCCGGGCCGCTTCGAAGAGCAAGGCGCGGGCGGCCTCCTCGCCCTGACCGGCCTCGGCGTAGGCCGCGGCCGCTTCCCGATAGCGCCCTTCGGCCTCGGCACGTCGCGCCTTCCGGCTGGAGCTCGAGAAGAGTCGTCGCCACAGTCCCATCGGCGGCCGACGATACCAGATTCACGGGAGCACGCGACGTGACCGCCCGGATCGGATATATTTGGCCACCGCGTCATCAACCGCATCTGGAGACCCTTCGTATGACGAATAGATTGGGCGAACTGCTCGTCCGCGAGAAGCGCATCAGCCTGGACCAGCTTCGCAAGGCGCAGTCCACGCAGCGCGCCGACAACGTCAGCCTCGGCTACGCCTTGGCGCGGATGGGCGCGATCAGCGATCAGGAGATCACCGACTTCCTGAGCCAGCAATATCGCGTGCAATCCATCGATCTCAGCGAGTACGAGATCGATCCGGAGGTGGCCAAGCTCGTCAGCCAGGAGGTGTGCGACCGACACAAGATCGTGCCCGTCTCACGCGCCGGCTCGTCGCTGATCGTGGCCATGGCCGACCCGTCGAACCTGCACGCCATCGACGACATCAAGTTCCTCACGGGCTACAACGTCGAGCCCGTGGTGGCCTCCGAGGCCGCGATCCAGGCGGCGATCGAGCACACCTACGCGGCGCCCGAGATCTCCTACGACGACATCATGGATGGCTTCGACGAGGACGACATCGAGGTCGCCGGCGGCGAAGACGACATCAACCTGATGGATCTCGAGCGGGCGACCGAGGACGCCCCCGTCATCCGCCTGTGCAACGCCATCCTGCTCAACGCGATCAAGAAGGGCGCCTCGGACATCCACGTCGAGCCCTACGAGAAGAGCCTGCGCGTCCGCTACCGCGTGGACGGCGTGCTGCACGAGGAGATGAAGCCGCCGATCAAGCTGAAGAACGCCATCGCCTCGCGCTTGAAGATCATGGCCTCCCTCGACATCGCCGAGCGCCGCCTGCCCCAGGATGGACGCATCAAGCTGAAGCTGGGCAAGGGCCGCGAGATGGACTTCCGCGTCTCGGCGCTGCCGACCCTCTTCGGCGAGAAGATCGTGCTCCGCTTGCTCGACAAGTCGAACCTGCAGCTCGACATGACCAAGCTCGGCTTCGACGTGGAGCCGCTGCGGCATTTCAAGGACGCCATCCATCAGCCCTACGGCATGGTGCTGGTCACGGGCCCCACCGGTTCGGGTAAGACGACCAGCCTCTACTCGGCCCTGAGCGAGCTGAACAAGGTCGACACCAACATCTCCACCGCCGAGGATCCGGTCGAGTTCAACCTCGCCGGCATCAACCAGGTGCAGATGCACGAGGACATCGGCCTGAACTTCGCCGCCTCCCTGCGCAGCTTCTTGCGTCAGGATCCCGACATCATCATGGTCGGCGAGATTCGAGACTTCGAGACCGCCGAGATCGCGGTCAAGGCCGCTCTGACGGGCCACTTGGTGCTCAGCACGCTGCACACCAACGACGCGCCCAGCACGGTCACCCGTCTGTTGAACATGGGCGTGGAGCCCTTCCTCGTGACCGCCTCGGTCAACCTCGTGGTGGCCCAGCGTCTGGCGCGGAAGATCTGCGTCGACTGCCGCGTCGAGGTGCCGGCGGAGGCCAAGGCTCTGCTCGACATCGGCTTCCGTGAGGAGGACCTGAACGACATCCACGTCTTCGAGGGCGTGGGCTGCCGCACCTGCGGCGACACGGGCTACAAGGGCCGAATCGCGCTCTACGAGGTCATGCCCTTCACCGAGAACCTGAAGGAGATGGTGCTCCAGGGCAGCTCTACCGCCGACCTGAAACGCACCATGATCCAGGAGGGCGTCAACTCCCTGCGCATGGCCGGTCTGGCCAAGATCCGTGAAGGCGCCATCTCGATGGCCGAGGTCGTGCGCGTCACGGCCGCCGACCGCGTCTAGACCTCCGTCCGACCATCCTTCGACGTCGGTCCGACCGGGTCTAGACCTACGTCCGATCGTCGTCCGACGTCGTCGGGTCCCAGGGCACGCCCCGTGCGTCGGCTCGCGCCTCCTCGTCACCGGGCCCCCGGCTTCACGAAAGCGGGGCGTCGCGCAGGCTCGATCCCGTCCCGTCGACCAGGGCTCGGCGCCGCCCTGAGGTCGCCGAAGGGGCATGCGGACGGGCCAGCCGCGGGCCCGACGCTGGCCGCGAAGCCGGCTCAGCGGATGGATCACACTTGAATCAAGGACGATCCGCTCTGCGCGCACGGGCCGCGCACCACGACCCTCGTGCAAGCTCCCGCAATGAGAAGACTTTTTCTGGTGTGTCAACCGATCGCTCTGCACGCCGGCAGATCGCATCGGCGCCTCACGCCCGACTGCCCAAAAGCCACGCAATCAAAATACCTTGTATTTTCAGCTTGTTCTGGGGCAAATACAGAACGCTGGCGACACCACATGACGCTACATCGCAGGTCAGGCGTTGTCTCCTTTGGGGCTCCCTGCTAGATCGTCCTCATGCGTATCAGCAACAGCTTCTCCGAGGGCGAGATTCAAGTCCTCGAATTCATCCTTCAGACCCTGCTTCGGGGCGGCTCACCCAGCATGGCGACGCGAAACAAGAACTTCGCGTCCGTCTATCGCAAGGTGATGTCCATGAAGCAGCGCGTGGAGGAGAAGGATCGTCGCCGCCAGGCCACGGTGAAGTCCTCCGTGGGCACCATCGCGGCCGAAAGCGACGACGAGGTGACCGATCTCGACGACGAGCAGGCTGTAGGCTGAAAGCGATCGCCTCCTTCGGGAGGCGATCTGCGGGGCTGACGGCAGCTCACGAACGTGGGGCGCGTGGATGCGTCCCGCGCCGCGTGCAGCTCGCCGGGTGTGTCCTGCGTGCGGCGCCCGCTTCGCGGTTGACGCAGGGGCTCGCCTGACGTAATCGCGCAGCATGCTCGTGCTCCATGGCGGTCGGGTCTTCGACCCTCGAACGGGCTTGGACGAGATCGCCGACCTGGTGATCGAGGCCGGCCGCATCACTCGCGTCGGCCGGGGCGCCGGAGACGGCCTCGAGGGCGAGGCCGTCGAGCGCCGAGACGTGTCGGGCCAGTGGGTCGCGCCAGGCTTCGTCGACCTGCACGTGCACCTTCGGGAGCCCGGGCAGGAGTACAAGGAAGACCTCGCCTCCGGCCTGCGCGCGGCGGTGGCGGGCGGCTTCACCACCGTCTGCCCGATGCCCAACACGCTTCCTGTGAACGACACGCGCGCGATCACGGAGTTCATGGTCGCCAAGGCCCAGAGCCTCGGCCTGGCGCGGCTGCTGCCCTTCGGGGCCATCACGCGGGGACTGAAGGGCGAGCAGCTGGCCGAGATGGCCGACCTGCGCGACGCGGGCGCCATCGGCGTGAGCGACGACGGACGCTGCGTGATGAACGCCGCCGTCATGCGCCGCGCCCTCGAGTACGCGCGCACCTTCGATCTCCTGGTGACGCAGCATTGCGAGGACCACCACCTCACGGAGGGCGCCCAGATGCACGAGGGCGTGGTCTCCGCGCGCCTCGGTCTCAGGGGTTGGCCTCGCGAGGCCGAGGACGTGATCGTGGCGCGCGACCTCTTGCTCGCCGAGGCCTCCGGCGCTCGCTACCATGTGGCGCACATCTCCAGCCTCGGCGCCGTGCGCTTGATCCGCGAAGCCAAGTCGCGCGGGCTGGCCGTCTCCGCCGAGGTCACGCCGCACCACCTGCTCTACACGGAGGACGCCGTGCTGGGCTACGACACGCACTGCAAGGTGAACCCACCCCTTCGCACGGCGGAAGATCGGGCGGCGCTGCGCGAGGCGCTGAGCGACGGCACCATCGACTGCGTGGCGACGGACCACGCGCCTCACTCGAGCCTGGAGAAGGATTGCGAGTTCGGCGCCGCGTCCGTGGGCATCGACGGCCTCGAGACCGCCGTGCCCGGCCTGCTGGCCTTGGTGCGCGAGGGGGCGCTCTCGCCCGCGCGCCTGATCGAGTCTCTGACCTCCTCGCCCAGCGCGCTCTTGCCGGACGTCGAGGCCGGTCGCCTCGTGGTCGGCGGCCGCGCGGACGTCGCCGTGATCGATCCCGAGCGCCGCTGGACGGTGGCGCCCGATTCGCTCCACTCCCGCTCGTCGAACACCCCCATGCTGAACCAAGAAGTCCAGGGCGCGATCACCCTGACGCTGGTCGAAGGCCGCATCGTGCACGAGAGGACAGCATGCGCGAAGTGAGCCATCTGGTGCTGGCCGACGGCCGCGCGTTCCGCGGCAAGGCCCTGGGCGCCCCGGGCGTGGTCACGGGCGAGATCTGCTTCACCACGGGCATGAGCGGCTATCAGGAGGTGCTGACGGATCCGTCGTACCACGGACAGATCGTGACCATGACGGCGCCCGAGATGGGCAACACGGGCGTCAACACCGAGGACGACGAGGCCGCGCGCCCTGCCCTGTCCGGCTTCGTGATGCGCCGAGTCGCGCCTCGCACCAGCTCCTGGCGCGCTGAATTCGACCTCGACACCTACCTGCGTGAGCGCGGCGTGGTGGCCATCGAGGGCGTCGAGACGCGCGTGCTCACGCGCCATGTCCGTGATCACGGCGCGCAGATGGCGGCCCTGGGCACGGAGGACGTCGCGACCCTGCACGATCGCGCCAAGGCCGCCCAGAGCCTGGACGGGCGCGACCTGGCGCGCGAGGTCAGCACCGCCACGAACTACGACTGGACCGAAGGGCTGGGCATCTGGGATCCGCTGCCGCAGACGCCGCGGGCCGGCGATCGCCCCCACGTCGTCGCCGTGGACTACGGCGTGAAGCGCAGCATCCTGCGCTGCCTGGTGGCGTCGGGCGCCCGCGTGACGGTGGTTCCCGCGCAGACCTCGGCTGCCGAGATCCTGGCGCTCGCCCCCGACGGTGTCTTCCTCTCCAATGGCCCTGGCGATCCCGCGGCCGTCGACTACGCCGTGCGCTGCGTGGCGGAGCTGTTGGGCAAGCGTCCCCTCTTCGGCATCTGCCTCGGGCAACAGATCCTCGCGCTGGCCCTGGGTGGGCACACCTACAAGCTCAAGTTCGGGCACCGCGGCCTGAACCAGCCGGTGAAGGATCTCGCCACCGGCCGCGTCGAGGTCACGACCCAGAACCACGGCTTCGCGGTCGATGTCGCGTCCCTCGAGGGGCGCTGCACCCTGAGCCACGTGCACCTCAACGACGGCACCTGCGAAGGTCTCGAACACGCCGAGTCGGGCGCCTTTGGTGTGCAGTACCACCCCGAAGCCAGCGCCGGTCCGCACGACGCGCGCTACCTCTTCCAGCGCTTCATGGATCGCGTCGAGAAGAGCCGCGCGTGAGCCCAGTGCGGGCCGGGGCGCTGCGCTGGGGCGTGCTCGTCTTGGCTCTGGGCTGCGCGCATGTGGAGGGTCGGGCGGAGCTGGTGGACCACGCGCCGCCGGGGGACGCGCTGCTGCTCCAGAACGCCTCGCATGAGACCATCTGCTACGCGCAGCTCGGGGCGGCGGGCTCCTCACTCACGCGCGCACCCGACCGACTGGCCGCGGACGAGACGCTCGCGCCCGGGCAGCAACACGCCTTCGCCCTCGAGCCCGGTGCGCACCGCCTGCGGCTGATGGACTGCAACCGGCGGCTCCTGCTCGAGACGGATCTCGAGCTCGGGGTGTCGGGCACGACGCTGACCTTCCACGACCGCTGAGGTCGAGGCCCGCGATCGTTCCTCACCGCTGCCGACATGCGCGACTGGATGGTCGCGTTACACTCGGCGCCATGCGCTTCATCGGTCTCTCCCTTCTCGGCCTGCTCGCGGCGTGCGGCGGCTCGTCCCCCGGAGCGCCGGACTCTGGCGCTCATGACGCCACGGTGGACGCCACGCGCGACGCCGCGGCCGACGCGAGCACGGACGCGGGCGTCGATGCGGAGGTCGACGCGAGCACGGACGCGGGCGTCGATCCCAGCGCGCGCCTCGACGCGCTCCTCGCACGACTGTCGGCGAGCACGCTCGACGACGCCGAGGCCGACGCCATCCTGCACGAGGTCGCCTGGCAGGAGCGCTGGCCCGTCAGCGACGGCGCGCGCTGGCTCTTCCTGACGCGCTGGGACGGCGCGCCCGCGAACGTCTCGCTGGTCTCCGACGTGAACGCCTGGGACACGACGGCGGCTCCCGCCACGATCCTCGCGACCGGTCATCACTACCTGGTCGTGCTGAGCGCCGCCGACTTCGTCTCCCCGGCCATCGGCGCCAAGTACAAATGGTTCGGCAGCCCCGACGTCTATCGCGCGCCGCCCGAAGCCACGGCCTATGGCTACGACGACTTCGGCGAGTTCGGTTGGGTCGCGCCGCCCACGGACGCCGCCTGGCTCGAGCGCTTCCCCGCCTTCGCCTCCGCCCATCTGGAAGACACGCGCAGCTTCCGCGCGCGCTTGCCCGCAGGCTTCACCCGCGCGGCTGGCCCGAGCATGCGCACGCTCTTCCTGCACGACGGACAGAACGTCTTCGATCCCGGCGCCGCGTACGGTGGCTGGCACGTCGACGACGCGCTCGCGGCGGGTGGCTACGACGACGTCGTGGCTTTGGCCGTGGACAACGCCGCGGACCGCATGGACGCCTACACACCGGTGCCCGACGACATCGGCGGCGGCACGCGCGTGGGCGGCCGGGCCGACGACTACCTCGCGCTGCTCGAGGACGAGGCGCTGCCCTTCTTCCGCGCGCGCTACGGCGTGACGGCGGGCGGCCCTTCCTTCGCCATGATGGGCTCCTCCTTGGGCGGACTCATCAGCCTCGACTTCGCGTTGACGCGGGACGGCGAGGCCGGCTGCGTGATGGCTCTGAGTTCGAGCCTCGGTTGGGGCGCGTACGACGCGGCATTCTCGGGCGCGGAC
Source organism: Myxococcales bacterium (assembly GCA_009992505.1). GTDB lineage: Bacteria > Myxococcota_A > Polyangia > Polyangiales > Houyiibacteriaceae > JAADHO01. The sequence continues at coordinate 7,749 of JAACVI010000135.1, read as the reverse complement.
ACCATGGTGCGCCGTTGGCCCACGCTCGGACATGGCGCGACGGCAGTGTACGTGGACAGCGGCGGCGGCGTGACGGGCGCCTGCGCGGATGGCGACGGCGACGGCGTGTTCGAGGACGCGGACCAGACGGATGGCTTCTGCGTCACGCAGCAGTTTCGCGACGCGCTCCTCGGCCTCGGTTACGGCGACGGCGTGGACCTCTTCTACGCCTGGGATCCGGGGGCGCCGCACAACGAGGGCTCGTGGCGTGTGCGCGTCCCCGGTGCGCTCGACGCCTGCGCGAGCGCGGGCTGGAGCGCGCCCTGAAGAGACCGCGTAGGATCCAGCCATGGCCCCGTTGCTGCGTTCCTACGACATCGACTCGATCGACAACCGCGATCCCGAGCGCATCGCGCAGCTCATGCCCTTCGTGCGCGCCCTGGGCCGCTATCATCGCGCCGAGGTGACGGGCGTCGAGCGCGTCCCGACGGGACCCGCGCTCTACGTCGGCAACCACAACGGCGCGCTCTACTCCGGCGACACCTTCCTCTGGATCGCCGAGGTGTACGAGCGCCTCGGCCTCGAGCACGTGCCCTTCGGCCTCGGCCACACCGTGCCCCTGAGCATGCCGGCCCTGCAGCAGTTCCTGATCCCCCTGGGCGGCGTGCGCGCCGGCCACGACAACGCGCACAAGCTCTTCGCCGCGGGCCACAAGGCGCTCGTCTATCCGGGCGGCGACGAGGACGCGATGCGCCCTTGGCGGCTACGCCATCGCGTGCGCTTCGCCGGTCGCAAGGGCTTCATGCGCCTCGCGCTGCGCGAGGACGTGCCCGTGATCCCCGTGGCCACGACGGGCGCCCACAGCACGCTTTTCGTGCTGCACGATTTCCCCACGCTCGCGCGACGAATCCCGCTCTTCCGCAGGCTGCGCTACAAGGTGCTGCCGCTCAGCCTGGCCTTGCCCTGGGGGCTGATGCTCGGGCCCGTCCCCTACCTGCCGTGGCCGAGCAAGATTCGCGTCGAGATCCTCGAGCCCATGCGCTTCGAGCGCAGCGGTGACGAAGCCGCCGAGGACGAAGCCTACGTGCGCGAGTGCGCCGATCAGGTCGAGGCCACCATCCAGCGCGCCATGGATCGCATGACCTCTCCACCCGCGTGAGCGTCCGCCTGAGACGGAAGCGCCGTGGCGTGAACGCCGCGCGGGCGGAGCGCCAAGGCGCGGCGGAGTCGCCTCCTGATGCACGCCTTGGCGTCGTCAGGGGCCGAGCCAGTCGACCCGCGCTCTCCAGCTCGGCAGCGGATCGCAGGGGATACGCCTCGGTCGAGTTCCAGTACACGCGGTCGTCGTTCAGCCGTCGCGTTGTGCGCCGCCCCTCGAAGCTGTCAGGCTGCGCGCCATGACTGAACGCGCTTCATCAGGGAAGCCGGCGGAGGACGCCGAGCTGCCGCCGATCCTGGCCGCGAAGGAACACGCCGCGCCGTCGGTGTTCCGTGCCGCGAACCTGCTGCGCGAGGCCAGGCGTCAGAAGGGCCTCGCGCTCGCGCGGGTGCCGGATATCTGCGTGCTCGATCCCGATGGCGATCTCGACACCGAGCTACGGCGCAGCGGCCGCGCGCAGCTGGACGCGAGCTGGGCCTGCTACCACACGTCGCTCAGTCGCTTTCGCATCGACGAAGAAGAGGTCGGCCTCTTGCCTCGCGCGGTCGGCGCCTCCTTCGCCGTGCTGGAAGCCGAGCAGCTCTTCGCCGCCGGCTGTCGCCTGCTGGTCAGCATCACCTCGGCTGGACAGATCAAGGACCTGGGCGCGACGCCCTACTTCATCCTGATCGACCGCGCCCTGCGCGACGAGGGCACGAGCTACCACTATCTGCCGCCGTCGACCTTCGCCGAGGCGGACAGGGAACTCTTGGGCGCCGTGTATCCGTCGCTGCGTGAGCTGCCCGTCGCCGTTCATCGAGGCGCGAGCTGGACCACCGACGCGCCCTTCCGCGAGACGGAACGCGCCATCGAAAACGCGGCTCGCCAGGGCGCGCTCGCGGTCGAGATGGAAGCCGCCGCGCTCTACGCTTTCGCCCAGGCGGCGAAGCGAGACGTGCTCTGCTTCGCCCACGTCACCAACCAGATGGCCCAGACGGAGGGAGACTTCGAGAAGGGCGAGGCCAACGGCACCCGCGATGTGCTGCGCCTGCTCGCCGCCACCGTGCGCGCGTGGCGCGAGCGCGCGTAGACACGACGGGTCACGCGCTACGTGCGAGCTCCGACGCCAGGGCCAGACCTGTTGCCGTTCCGGCTGCGATGATCTCCGCCGGCGTGCCCTGGGCGACGACGAGGCCGCCGGCTTCGCCGCCCTCCGGGCCCAGATCGACGACGTGATCCGAGGCCAGGATGACGTCGGGGTGGTGCTCGATCACGATCACCGAGTCCCCGCGATCCACCAGGCGTCGCAGCACTCCGAGCAGGCGCGCGACGTCGTCGCGATGCAGCCCCGTGGTGGGCTCGTCGAAGACGTAGAGCGTGCGCTTCGTGCCCGCGGTCGCCAGCTCCGAGGCGAGCTTCAGACGCTGCGCTTCGCCGCCGCTGAGGCTGTTGCTCGGCTGGCCGAGGGTGAGGTAGCCGAGGCCCAGCGCCTGCATCAGCTCCAGCGGGCGATGCACCTTCGGCACCGCCGCGAACACACCCAGCGCGTCCTCCACCTCGAGCGCCAGGATCTGCCCGGCGTCGAGTCCGCGGTAGCGCACCTCGAGCGTCTCGGCCGAGAAGCGTTGGCCCATGCACACCTCGCAGGGCACCAGCACGTCCGGCAAGAACGCCATCTCGACCCTCAGCGCGCCCTGGCCTGCGCAGGCGTCACAGCGCCCCTCGGCGACGTTGAACGAAAAGCGTGAGCTGCTGAAGCCACGCGCGCGTGCCTCGGGTGTGCCCGCCAGCAGCGCGCGCACCTGATCCCAGACGCCCAGGTAGGTCGCCGGCACCGAGCGTGGCGTGCGCCCGATGGGCGTCTGATCCACCTCGACGGCGCGCGCCAAGGACTCGACTCCCGCCAGCTTTCGGTAGCCGCCGGGCGCATCCGTCGAGAGCTGGAGGGCGCTGCGTACGGCGCGCAGCAGCACCTTGCGCACGAGCGTGCTCTTGCCCGAGCCGCTGACCCCGGTCACCGAGACCAGCTGACCGAGGGGCAGCCTCAAGTCCACGTCGCGCAGGTTGTGCTCGCGCGCGCCCGAGAGGGTGAGCCACGCCGACGCCCGGGGAGGTGCGGGCGCGAGCGTGGCCGGCAACGCGAGCGCACGAGCCGTCACGGAGTGCGCGGACGCCAACACCTCGGCCGCGGCGCCCTGAGCGAGCACGCGACCCCCGTGATGCCCGCCGCCGGGACCGACGTCGATCAGGTGGTCCGCGGCGCGGATCACGTCGGCGTCGTGCTCCACGACCAAGAGACTGTTGCCGCCATCGCGCAGGCGCAGGAGCGCATCGATCAACCGCCGCGTGTCGCGCGCGTGCAGACCGATGGTGGGCTCGTCGAGCACGTAGAGTACGCCCGTGAGCCCGGCCCCGAGCTGGGCCGAGAGGCGCACGCGCTGCAGCTCGCCACCGCTCAGGCTGCGCGCGTCGCGATCCAGGCTGAGGTAGCCGAGCCCGAGCTCGTCCAGGAGCGCGAGTCGACCGAGGACCTCGGCGAGCGGTTCGCCCGCGATGGCCTGTTCACGCCCCGAGAGCGTGACGCCGGCGAGCACGCGACGCGCGTCTCGCACCGGCAAGGCATAGACCTCGGGCAGACCCTGGCCCGCCAGAGTCACGGCGCGCGCCAGGGGCGAGAGGCGTCGCCCTCCACAGGCCGGGCAGGCGATGGGCGGCAGCGGCGCGCCCGCCTTCTTCTTCGTCTTTCGCTTGCGTCGTCCCGGACGCACGGCGTCGGCTTCGATCTCGCCGTGTCCTTCGCACTCCGGACACGCCCCCTGCTTGGTGTGAAACGAGAAGCTGCGAGGATCGAGGGCGGGAAAGCCGCGCAGGCACTCGGGGCAGGTGCGCGTGCTCGACACGCCGAGCCGCTCGTCTCCGTACTCCGCGATGGCCGCGCCGCCGCCGCGACGCAGCGCCTCCGCCAGCAGGGCGTCGTCCTTGCCGTCGTCGCCGGAGGTGCGCCCGAGCAGCAGCTCGACGTCGTGCAGCGCGTAGCGATCGAGCACGGGTTCGTCCTCGAGCCGCACGCGCTCCCCGTCGATGCGCGCGTGCTCGATGCCCGCCTTCCACGCCGCCTCGATCAGCCTCTTGTGCACGCCCTTCTTGCCCCGCACGACGCGCGCGTAGATCTCCACGCCCTCCTCTGTGAAACGCGTGCGCAGATCCCCGAGGATCTCGGCGCGACTGCGCGGCACGATCGGCAGCCCGTGGTCGGGGCAGTGCAAGGTCCCGGCGCGAGCCCAGGCGACGCGCAGGAAGTGCCCGACCTCCGTCAGGCTGGCCACCGTCGAGGCGCCGCCACCGGGCGTGCGACGCTGCTCCAGACAGATGGAGGGCGGCAGCCCGGTGACGCTCTCCACATGCGGGCGCGGCAGCTCGCGCACGTACTGACGCGCGTAGGGCGAGAGCGTCTCGAGAAAGCGGCGCTGCCCCTCGGCGTAGATCACGTCGAAGACGAGGGAGCTCTTGCCGCTGCCGCTCGGCCCCGTGACCACGGCCAACGACTCGCGCGGCACGCCCAACGAC
>JAACVI010000135.1:0-3048 GCA_009992505.1 Myxococcales bacterium | reverse complement strand
CCGACGCGCCTTCATGCGCGGCAACTTCCCGTCGAGCACGGCCTTCAGGTAGGGCGCGCTCGGGCTCTTGGACGCGGCCACCTGCTGGGGCGTGCCCTCGGCCACGATGCGCCCGCCCTCACTGCCTGCACCCGGCCCGAGGTCGAAGACGTAGTCCACGTGGGCCACGGTCTGCATGCGATGCTCGACCAGGGCTACCGTCGCGCCCTGGTCCACCAGGCGCTGCAGCAGCGCCATCAAGGGCTCGACGTCCATGGGATGCAGCCCCGCCGTGGGCTCGTCGAGCAGGAGCAGCGTGCCGGGGCCGACGTCGCCCAGAGACGCCGCCACGCGCAGACGCTGGGCCTCGCCGCCGCTCAGCGTGTTCAACGCCTGACCCAGGCGCAGGTAGCCCAGCCCGACGTCGAGCAGAGGCGCGAGCGCGGCCATGACGCGAGCGTCCTTGGCGAAGAGAGGGGCGAGGGTCTCGCCCGTGGCCGCCAGCAACTCCACCACGCTCAGTCCACGCAGGCGCACGTCGAGCACGTCGCCCACGAAGCGTTGCCCCGCGCACTCGGGACAGGTGAAGGTCACGTCCGCCAAGAAGTGCATCTCGACGGTCTCGGCGCCCTGACCGGCGCAGGCTTCGCAGCGTCCACCGGGCACGTTGAAGGAGAAGATCCCCGGCTGATAGCCGCGCTCCTTCGCCAGCGGCTGCGCGGCGAGGCGTTGACGCAGCACGTCCCAGAGCCCGAGGTAGGTGGCGACATTGCCGCGCGAGGTGCGGCCCAGTGTCGCCTGGTCGACCATCACCAGGCGCCTGAACCCCTCGACGCCTTCCAGAGAGGCGAAGGGCAAGGCGGAGCCGAGCGTGGTCTCGCCCAGGACACTGCCCACGGCGCGCCCGAGAGTCTCGAGCAGGAGCGAGCTCTTGCCGCTGCCGCTCGGTCCGATGATGGCGCTGATCGCCCCGATGGGCAGGCTCAGCGTCACGTCGCGGAGGTTGTGACCCTGGGCGCCGCGCAGCGTCAGCCAGGCCGTCGGACTCCGGCGCGGAAGGCTCGACAGCTTCCCCGTGCGCAGCGCCCGCCCCGTGGCCGTGTCCGCGCGCAGCAAAGCGTCGGGCGTGCCGTCGAAGACGACGCGACCTCCGTCCTCACCCGCACCGGGACCGAGCTCCACCACGCGGTCGGCGCCGAGCACGAGCTCGGGCGCGTGCTCGACCAGGACCACGATGTTGTCCCCCGAGGCCAGGCGACGCACGACCCCGGCCAGGCGCTCCCGATCCCGCGGATGCAGACCCACCGTGGGCTCGTCGAGCACGAAGAGCGCTCCGTCGAGGCTCGAGCCCAAGGCGCTGGTCAAGGCCACGCGTTGGGTCTCGCCCCCCGAGAGCGTGCGCGAGGCCCGACCCAAGGTCAGGTAGCCGAGGCCGACCTCCATCAACGCCTCGAGTCGTCCGCTGCACTCGTCGAGCAGACGCAGGCCCGCGGCGTCTCCCTCGAGGCGTGCCCGCTGCGCTGCGAGGAAGGCGCGCGCCGAGGCCACGGGCTCGCGCATCAGCCAGGGCAAGGTGCGACCGTCGACGCGAAAGAAGCTGGCCTCGGGCACCAGGCGGTCGCCCTCGCACACGGGACACGGATCGTAGCTGCGGTAGCGCGAGAGCAGCACGCGCACGTGCATCTTGTAGGCCTTGGAGCGCAGCCACTCGAACCAGCCGCGCACACCGACGAAATCGTCGTCCCCCTCCTGAATGCTCTCCCGCTGCCAGGGCTCGAGCTCACCCCAGGGGATGTCCATGGGGATGCCGCGCCGCTGAGCGTGGAGCTTCAGCGCGCGGCGCTCGCGATGCGCCTTCTTGCCGGCGAAGGGGCGCACGGCGCCGTGCGCCAGGCTGAGCGCGGGGTCGGGGAAGACCTTCTGCCAGTCGATGCCGAGCACGCGGCCGAAGCCCTTGCATTCCGGGCAGGCGCCGACGGGGCTCGTGAACGAGAACAGTCCCTCGGTGGGGCGCGCGAAATCCCGAGCGCAGCCCGGACAGCTGAGGGCGCGTGAGAACTCGAAGCGTCGACCTCCCTCGGCGATCACGGAAGCGCGACCCGCGCCTCGCCGCATGGCGGCGGAGAGCGCCTCGACCACGCGCGCCCTGCTGCGTGGCCGTGCGGTGGTGCGGTCCACCACCACCTCGAGGCGCTGCGCAGCCAGCGCTTCACTCGGCGGCAGGTCGGACAGCTCGCGCGGCTCGCCATCGAGCAGCAGACGGCCATAGCCCTCGGCGGCCAGCCCCTCGCGCACGCCCAGGAACGCCTCGGCGCGCAGCACAGGCAGCGGATAGGTGACGACGACGCGCTCGCCCTCGGCGTCTCGCAGCACGGCGTCGGCCGCGAGTCGCACCTCGTCCACGTGCACCTCCGCGCCGCAGTCGGGGCAGTGGAGCACGGAGAGTCGCAGCCAAAGGCCCTTCAGGTAGTCCGCGATCTCCGTCATGCTGGCCACGGTGGAGCGGCTGGTGCGCACGGGCGCCTTGCGGTCCACGGCCACGGCGGCGGGCACGGGCTCGAGGCTGTCCACGTCGGGCCGCTCGAGGCGCTCGAGGAACTGGCGCGCGTAGGCGCTGAAGCTCTCCACGTAGCGGCGCTGTCCCTCCGCGTAGAGCGTGCCGAAGGCCAGGGAGGACTTGCCGGCACCGGAGCGGCCGACGAGCGCGACCAGGCTCCCCGGCTCGAGGTCGAGCGACACGTTGCGCAGGTTGTGGGTGCGCGCGCCGCGCAATCGGGTCGTATGCATCGGGCTCCGTGGACTGGCTCGCTCTTGTAGCATCGGGGCGCCGTCCCCGCCGGGTGCTACGCTCGGACCATGTTCCGCGCATGCGCCGCGCTGCTCGTCCTGACGGCTTCGCTCACGCTGGCCACGCCCACGCGCGCGCAGCGGACGTCGGAGGATTTCCTCGCCAGGGCCACGCGGGAGCAGGACAGAGGCCGCACGGCGCGTGCCGTGGCCATGCTGCGGCGTGGCGTCGCGCGCCTTCCGGGGGATGCCTCTCTGGCACACGCCCTGGTCCACGCCCTG
>JAACVI010000158.1 GCA_009992505.1 Myxococcales bacterium | reverse complement strand
CCGGCGAGCACCTCTTTCTGCAGCGCCTCGTCGAGCCGGAGCAGCGTCATGAGCTGCGTCATCCGGGCGCGGGTGACTCCGAGGTGTTTGGCGATCTCCGACTGGGTCTTGAAGGTCTTGTCTTCGAGCTGCGCGCGGTGGGCGCGGGCGCGGTAGAGCCAGAGCGCGCCCCCTTCGAGCTTGTCAGCGTCGACGTCGGGCTCAGGGGCGTCCGCCACTTTGCCATCCTGGGTGCGCCCCGGCAGCGTGCTCCAGCGCAGCGGATAGCCGTGCTCGTTGCACAGCAGCAAGATGCCGATCTTGTGACGGTTGTGCAGGCCCTCCTTGGTGCGGCTGCGCTGAGCGAGGTCGGGGCCACGCCCCTCGAACCAGGCGTCGGTCACGTCGGTGAAGAGGGTGGCGAAGGTGCCGTCGCGCTGCTCGTAGCGACGCACGAGCCCGTCCTGCAGCTCGGTCTCGACGCGGTCGCGCTTGTCGAGCACGCGATGGATGCGCGTGTTGTGAAAGTGTGCCGGAGCGACACCGAGCAGCTCCGGCAACGCCGTGCGCGGAAACCAGCGCTGCGCGTAGAGCGTGGAGCCCGGTGCGACGCAGCGCTGGATCGTGAGCGCGCAGATCACCTCGGCGGCCCGCACCGCCACGTCTCGCTCGGGGATGACTGGGAGGTCCGCGAGTGCGTCAGGGGCCGAGCGCCCCCGCAGCCGCCGACCGAGGCGGCGAGGAGGAAAGCCGGCGCCTGGCGTGCTCCCGGACCTCCCAGCTACCTGAAGTTCTGGACAGCCCAGACTCCGCCCGACCCATCATAGAAGCCGCAGGCGACCTTGGTGTGCGTCGTGCTCGACATGTTGATGTAGTGGCCGTGGGCGGGCGGGCCGTAGAAATCGCCCGGACCTTCGTCCCACATCTGCTGCAAGCAGCCGGTGACGGTCTGGCGGATCGAACCCCAGCCGGGGCACTCGTTCTGGGCGCGGCCCGAGTCGCAGATGCCCGCGCGGAAGCCCGCGTGAGCCGTGTTGTGTTCAGAGTCGTACTGGGCGTCCATGTCGGCGCAGGCTTCGCCATCGGTCCAGCGCATCAGCGGCGGCAGGCACTGGCAGTCGTGTCGGAACTGGTTGATGCGCGCGACGCAGTCTCCCGCCGGGTCGCCTGTGTCGGGCAGGGGCGTCGGCATGCAGCCGGCGATGGGCGCCGCCAAGGGGCCGCTGGCCGTGCAGGGATCGGCGGGCGGCGTGCCCGTGTCCGGTACACCCGTGTCGGCGACGCCGCTGTCGACGGGGCCCGTGTCCGGTACACCCGTGTCGGCGACGCCGCTGTCGACGGGGCCCGTGTCCCGGACGCCGCTGTCGCGAGTCACGACCGAGCCGTCCATCAGCACGACGCCTCCGGCGTCTTCCAGCACGACGCCTCCGGCGTCTTCGTCGGACGTCCCGAGCTGGCCCGTGCATGCCGAGAGCACGAGCAACGAGCCGAACAAGGTCCGCGTGAGTGCGTCTGTCATGCCCCTGAGGATGCCGGGATCCGGGCGCGCCGCCAAGCCCCTCCCGGCGGTGCGTCAGCGTCGTGCGCGTCGCGGACTACCCGACCTCGGCCTCGAGCTGCGCGAAGAGGTCGCTCAGCTCGCTTCGGCTGCGCAGCTGAGTCGCGAGCTCCGTGGCTCGCTCCATCAGCTCCTGCTCGCGCGCGCTCACCTCGGCGCCCTTGGTCACGAGCACGTTCTCGGACAGCGCCTTCTTGCGATCGAACTCGGCCTCGCTGCGATCGAGCTGCTGCCGTAGCGCGCTGACCTGGAACTCCACGTCGTGGACGGCTTCGTCCTTGGCCTCGACCCAACGACGGGCCTTCTCCGCGGCGCCGCGCGCCAAGAGCCAGCGGTCGAGCGCGTCCGTGACCTCGCGCAGCGCGCGCACCAGCGCTTCCGTCGGCGCCTCGAGCTCGTGGTAGCCGCCTGCGCGCTCCAGCCCTTGGTGGGCGCTGACGTAGGCGGCGCGGCACTGGTCATCGGCCTGGAAATAGGGCGCGACCTCCGTCTTGGCGCGTCGGGCCGCGTCACGCGCCTGGGAGAGATCCTCGGCCAGGCTCTGCACCGCGAAGCCGAGGCGCGCGCGCTGATCGCGCGCTTCGTTCTGCACCACCTCGAGCTGGCGCTGCTCCTTCAAGCCTTCGTGGCGCAGGCTGTGGATCTGGCTGAGCGTGGCGCGAATGGACTCGAGCATCGCGCGCATGGGCGGCGGTGCGTTTCCGGACGGGTAGGCGCGCGCGAGCATCTGATCGAAGATCGCCGTGCGTCGGGCCCAACGCTCCAGCGTGGTCGGTGGCAAGGTCGGCGCGACCACGGGCCGACTCGGCGTGGGGATGGGGGGCGCGACGCTGGGACCGCCCTTGGGCAGCAGCGCCGTCAGCTCCCTCACCACCTGATGCGCGTCCACCGGGCGCTCGTCGGGCGACTTGGCCAGGAGCGCGAGGATCAGCTCCTCCAGGCGACGCGGGCAGTTGGGCGCGAGCTCGGACGGCCTCGGCGGCGGGTCCTGCATGTGCTTGATGAAGTAGCCCGTGATCTCCTGGGCCTCGAAGGGCAGCCTGCCCGTCAGCATCTCGAAGTAGATCACTCCCAGCGCGTAGAGATCTGCCGCGGGCCCCGCGTCGATGGTGGTGATGCGCTCGGGCGCCATGTACTGCGGCGTCCCGAAGACCTCACCCACGCCCGTCAGGCGCGAGTCCTGCATCGAGCGCGCGATGCCGAAGTCCAGGAGCTTGATCTGAGGCCTGCCGTGCGCGACGCGGGAGACGAAGATGTTGTCCGGCTTGAGGTCGCGGTGGATGACGTCGAAGTCGTGGGCGCGCGCCAGACCCTGGGCGATCTGCACGCCGAGGGACGCGACCTCTTCCGGAGGCATGCCACCTTCGACGATGTAGTCGGCGAGGGGCGCGCCATCCAAGAGCTCCATCACCAGGAAGGGCGCGCCGTCGTCCGTCTCGCCGTAGTCGAAGATCTCGATGATGTTGGGATGGGCCAGCGCCGCCGCGTTCTTCGCCTCGCGCCGAAAGCGCTCGCGGAGGCCTTTATCCGAGGCCAGATTCTTGTTCATGATCTTGACCGCCACCGGGCGGTCCACGAGCGTGTGCCGAGCCCGGTAGACGACGGCCATGCCGCCTTCGCCGAGGGGAGCCTCGACCAGATAGCGCCCCGCGAGGGTCAGGCCGACGTAGGGATCCGGCGCCTCCTCGAGGGCGGTGCCATCGACGAAACAGCTCGGCTGGTCATTCGAGTACTTCAGGCCGCATTGGGGACAGACGCGCATCCATGCCTCCGGCGAGCCGCGAGCCTAGCACGGGCTCGCGTCGACGTGACTCACGGACCCAACATGTCTGTGAGCACCCGCGTGAGCTCGTCGAGGGAGAAGGGCTTGCTCAAGAATGCGTCGGCCTGTCGGCGCGCCGCGCTCGCCTGGGCGTGGTCCGCGTGGCCCGTCGCCAGCACGACCTTCACGTGAGGGTGACGCTCCTTCACCGCCGCGACCACGGCGGCACCACTGACCATGGGCATGGAGAGATCGGTCAGCACCAGGTCGAAGGGCTCGTCTTCCAGCAGCTCCAGGGCGCGCACACCGTCTTCCACGGCGACCGTGTGCATGCCCAGGCGCTCGAGCATGGCCGTCAACGCGTGGCGCACGAGCGCCTCGTCGTCGATCAGCAGCACCTTGGCTCGCCGTGGCTGCACAGCTCGCGTGGTCTCTGGCACCTCGGGGCCGGAGCGCGCGGGCAGACAGACCTCGAAGCGCGTGCCTTCGCCTGGCGTCGACTCGACCTCCAGGCGCCCTGCGTGGCGATCGATGATGCCGCGGCTGACGGAGAGCCCCAGACCCGAGCCGCCGTCACCCTTGGTGGTGAAGAAGGGATCGAAGATGCGCGTGAGCACGTCGGCGTCCATGCCGACGCCCGAGTCCTCGACGCTTATGCGCACCCAATGCTCGTCGACGTTCAGCTCGATGCGCACCGGGCCGCCGTCGGGCATGGCGTCCACGGCGTTGAAGATCAGGTTGACGATCACCTCGCGCAGCTCGGCGGCGTTGCCCGAGGTCAGCGCTCGCTCGGGTCCGTAGACGTCGACGGTGTAGGTGGCGGAGCGCGCGCCCGCCTCACGACTCCACTTGGGGCGCGTCATCTCGACAGCGCCGCGCAGCAGACCGGCCACGTCGACCGTGGTGTGGCGGTCACCCGTCGAGCCGCGGGCGAAGCTCTGGATGCGGCGCACGGTCCCGGCGGCGTCCTGCGCGGCGTGCTGGATGATGGCGAGGCCACGGCGCAGGAACTCCGGATCGTCGATGCGTCGATCCATGGCCTCTGCGTAGCCCAGGATCGCGGTCAGCGCGTTGTTGAAGTCGTGGGCCACGCCCGCGGCGAGCTGTCCCAGTCCTCGCAGGCGATCCGTCTCGAGCTCGGCGCGCGCCTCCGCGCCCGTCGTGGGTCGATCCCCCAGCCGTCGGAAGGTGGCGATCACCACCAAACGTTCGCGCCAATGGCCCGGCGAGAGCGTGACCACGCTCGGGAAGAGCCCACCGCTCTCGTGTCTTCCCCACCACTCGAGGGTCTGTCGTTCGCCCTCGAAGGCGCGCCCCACGTGGAAGAGGGTGGTCTCG
>JAACVI010000157.1 GCA_009992505.1 Myxococcales bacterium | reverse complement strand
CCCGCACGGACGCGTGATGCCCTCGTCCACCAGGCCGTCACAGTCGTTGTCCAGGCCGTCGCAGATCTCCGCCGCGGGCACGCAGCCGCTGCAGACACCGCCCTCGTCGACCACGCCGTTGCAGTTGTTGTCGATCCCGTCGCACACCTCGCCCGGGTTCGAGCACAGATCGCGCGTCGGATGGCTCGGCGCGTTGCAGTACAACGTGAACCCTCGTCGACCGTGCCGTTGCAGTTGTCGTCGAAGCCGTCGCAGCGCGTCTCGCCCGGATCGCTGCACGCCGACGCCGGGTGCGGGCTGGTGTAGTTCGGAACCGTCGTGACGCCGCCGACGCGGTCGCAGTAGAGCGGGAAACCCTCGTCGTACTGAGCGTTGCAGTTGTCGTCGAGGCCGTTGCAGGACTCGATGCGCAGGGAGTTGCCCACGATGTCGGCCAGAGCGGCGGAGAGGCTGACGCGGTCGGTGGCGATGTACGCCGGCAGCGTGCCGCCCGAGCCGGCCATGGCGATGGCGTCGAGCTGAGCCGTCTCGCCGGCCAACACGCTGAAGCCGATCACGTAGGTGCGGATGCCCTTGGCGTAGAGCGCGGTCGCGGCGCCCACGGGATCTCCGTCGCAGCTCTCGGCGCCGTCCGTGAGCAAGATGACGCCGTAGTCGCGGCAAGCCGCCGCGGTGTCGCAGGTGCGGATCGGGGACATGTAGGCGTCCGCGGACTGTAGCGCGCCAGCCAGAGGCGTCGGACCCGTGCCGCGAAGCTCGCAGTCGCCGCCGCTGGCGTAGTTGCAGTAGTCGCCTTCGGTGGTGCTCGGGTCGAAGTTCGACTCGGTTCCGTCGAGCCACATCAGAAGCTGGTGTTGTGGATGGTCGAAGCCGACCAAGAAGTCCGCGCCGCGCTGAGGCGGTCCGCAGGTGCCTGCGTAGTTGATGCACTCGCCGCCATCGGTGGAGACGCGATTCACCGAGGCCACGGTGCCGGAGCCGCCGAGGTCGAGGCTGCACGCGGGTGTCGCGGCCGGAGGCGTGTTGTCACGCGGGTCGTCGTAGCTGCAGCAGATGGATTGGCATTCGAGCCAGTGGGCGAGCTGGCATGAGCGATTCAGCGACTCGTCCTGATGGTAGCGGGCGAGGGCGTAGTCGATCTCGGGGTAGCCGGCGAAGACGTCGAAGAGCGCCGACTTGGCGATGAAGAGCTTGGAGTCGTTGCCTTCGATGCCGTCGCCGTTGGCGTCCGCACCCACGTGGCCCACCGTGCCGTCACCGTAGGTCGGCAGACCGGAGAGGTCCGTCAACATGGAGCCCGAGGTGTCGAGGATGACCGCCAGGCGCGGGCGCGTGTCGGCGCCGGCGACGCCACAGGTCGGGACCGGGCAGGTCTGGGGCAAGCCACCGACGCAGGAGGGCATGCCGCAGGGCAGCAGGGGCAGACCGTCGTCCACCACGCCGTTGAAGTCGTTGTCGTAGCCGTCGCAGACCTCGCCCACGAAGGCGCTCGTGAGCTGCAGCTCGCCGGCGCCGCCGCCGGCCTCGCCCTGGCAGATGGCGCAGGTGCCGCCGACCGCGCCGCGCACGTCGAAGCGCGCGCTGTAGTCGAGCATGGCGTTGGTGGACTGCACGCTGATGATGCCGCCACCGCCGCCACCGCCGCAGTCGTCGCAGGTGCCGCCGGTCTGCGCGCCCGCGGGGCAGTCCTGATAGTCGGGGGAGCCGACCGCTCCCGCGGAGGTATCGCCGCCCAGGCCTCCCGCGGCGGTCACGAGCGCCGTCGGACCCGCCTGCACCGTGTCACCCACGATGAAGAGCGACCCTCCGGCGCCACCTCCGGCCGAGTCGTTGCCCGTGCCGCAGCCGCGGCGCCCAGCGGCGCTCACCGTGCCCTCGATGTCCACCAGACCAGTGCCCGCGGGCGTCAGCGCGACGAGCACGATGCGTCCACCACCCGCGCCACCCACGGCGGGCTGACCGCCGAAGCCGTCGCCGTCGCGACAGCCCTTGTCACCCCCCGAGGCGCCGAACTCGACGTCGTAGATCGAGTGGCGGTAGGCCTGACCCGCGACGCTGGGCAGGGCGTCGTTGTTCCAGCAGCTCGCCGTGCTGGTGCAAGAGGTCCCGCTGCCGTTCAGCGTGTTGCCGCAGTCCTCCTCGAAATCCCGAGGGAACAGGCAGGTGGTCGCGGGGCAGTCCTTGGTACCGCGTCCGCCATTGCCGAAGTGCGCGCCGCCGCCGCCGGAGTCCTTGACCGCGCAGCCGCCCTGGCCCGCGCCCGCGGGAGCCGCCGCCGGCGCGCCACCGTCGGCGCAGCGCGAGGTGTGGTAGCCGGAGCCACGCGCGTCGATGGACGAGGTCGCGTCCACGAAGATGCTGCTGGCGACGAGCTGGAGGTTGCCGGTGTTGACGCGATCGATGCCGTCGAAGTCGGGCACGCGGATGTGCCCACCGTTGATCACGCGCACGTTCACATAGGTGTGGTTGCCCCCGAGCGTGATGGTGGTCCCATCGACGATCAGATCTTGAGCAGCCGCATGACTGCACACCCCTCCCGCCAGCAGTGCGGCGAAGAGGGCGGCATGGACGCGCAGGTTGTGCATGGTCAGTAGCGGCAGCAGCGGAAGCCGGTGTTGGTGAACGAGAAGTTGTCGTCACCCACCGTGAAATCGAACTGGCAGCTGCGCCCGGCTTCCACGTTGTTGAACGAGCCGCCGCGGATCTGGTGCACGGTGGCGCTGCCCGCCTGCGTGTTCGTCCACTCCTTGGCGTTGCCGCTCATGTCGTAGATGCGCGCGCCGCCACCCCAGTTGGCGTAGCAAGCCGGGAAGAGCGGCGAGCCGGTGCTGAGCAGACAGTCCTGGTTGCCCGCGGTCGGGCTGCAGTCGTACTCGTTGCCGTTGCAGCGCGTCGGGTTGCTGCTCGTGCAGCCGCTCGAGTACGAGTAGGTGCAGGTGCCAGTGGTCGACTCGCAGGCAGCTTGCCAATCGGCCGCGTCGCACAGACGCCACCCGGCGGCGATGTTGCGGCAAGCGGTGTCCGCCTCCGCCCAGGTGACGGTGGTCCAGGGGAGGACGTTGGCATTCGAGCAGGCGAAGCTCGCAACCGAGCCCTGAGCGCTCGAGGTCGCGTCGGGACGCGAGGCCTCGTAGACCATCACGTCGACGGTACCGCCGCCGCTCTTGGGAATCGTGACCACCGGAATGGACGGTCCGATTCCGTCGTCCACGACGCCGTTGCAGTCGTCGTCGATGTTGTTGCAGGCCTCGGGGCTACCCGCGCCCGCGGGTGGCGCGTTGCAGGCCACGCCCGTACCCGCTCCGTCGCACACGTAGCTGCCGGTGGTCGCGCAAGCGCCGATGCCGTTGCCACACGAGGTGCCGACCGTCGCGAAGGGCTCATCGACGGCGCCATCGCAGTCGTTGTCGAGCCCGTCGCACTTGGTCTCGCTCGACTGATAGGTGGAGGGATAGCTGCAGCCCCAACCGGCCGCTCCGCCGCAGGTGGCGGAGGTACCCGCGCACACCCCGTTCGGGTTGCAGAAGTTGCTGGGCGCGGTGAGTCCCTCGTCCGTCATGCGGTTGCAGTCGTCGTCCGCGCCGTTGCAGATCTCGGTGCCGCGGAAGACGCAGGCGTACTCACAGCCGTTGCCGTTCACGCCATCCGCGTTGTGAAAATCGGGCAAGCAGGCGACCAAGGTGCAGGCGCCCGCCGAGCAGCCCGCGACCGCGTTGGCGAAGGCGCAGACACGCCCGCAGCTTCCGCAGTTGTTGGGGTCGTTCGTGAGATTGAAGCCGTTGTCGGTGGTTCCGTCGCAGTCGTCGTCGATGCCGTTGCAGGTCTCGAGGCTGCCGCCCGTGCCGCCGCGGCAGGACACGGCGCCGCCGATGCAGGTCATCGTGCCCGCGGTGCACGCGCCGACTGACGTACCGCAGCTGGCGCCGCCGCCAGGGTTGCCCTCGTCGATCGAGCCGTCGCAGTTGTTGTCCACGCCGTCGCAGATCTCGGGCGTGCCCGCGACCGCGCCGATGCATTGGATGCTGCCACCCATGCAAGTGCGCGTGCCGGGGAGGCAGGCGCCCACGTCCGTACCGCAGCTGCCGCCGCCGCCGGGGTTGCCCTCGTCGACCACGCCATCGCAGTTGTTGTCGAGGCCGTCGCAGAGCTCGTCCGTGGGGCCCGAGTCGCCGGTGCACACGAGCACACCACCCGTGCAGTTCATGGTGCCCGCGGTGCACTCGCCAACGGCCGAGCCACAGCTCGCGCCGCCGCCGGGGTTGCCGTTGTCGATCACG
>JAACVI010000156.1 GCA_009992505.1 Myxococcales bacterium | reverse complement strand
TATGTGCGGCGCGTGAGCTTCCCCAAGCCGTTCTACCGTTGGCGACCTCATCCCTGGCACGGCCTCGACGCCGGACCCGAGCCGCCCGCGCGGGTCACGGCCTACATCGAGATCACGCCCTTCGATCTGGTGAAATACGAGGTCGACAAGACCACGGGCTATCTGCGCATCGATCGTCCGCAGCGCAGCAGCTCACAGCACCCGACGTTGTACGGCTTCATCCCGCGCACCTATTGTGGCGCGCGCATGGCCAAGCTCAGCCCCAAGGCCGAAAAGGGTGACGGCGATCCCCTGGACATCTGCGTGATCAGCGAGCGCCCCATCAACCGCTCGGACATCGTGCTCACGGCGCAGGTCGTCGGCGGCCTGCAGATGGTCGACCACGGTGAGGCGGACGACAAGATCATCGCCGTGCTCGAGAACGACAACATCTGGGGCAAGGCGCAGGACATCGCCGACCTGCCGTCGGTGCTGATCGAGCGCATGCGTCACTACTTCAGCACCTACAAGCTGGTGCCGGGGCAGGAGAACAAGACCTCCATCGAGAGCGTCTACGGTCGTGAGCACGCGCTGGCGGTGGTGCAGGCTTCACTGGACGATTACCAAGAAGCCTTCGGCGAGTAGACTCGCGCCATGGCCCGTGGTGTTCCTCCGATTCGCGTCTGCTTCGTCTGCCTCGGCAACATCTGTCGATCGCCGACGGCGGAGGGCGTGTTCCTGAACTTGCTCGATTCGGAGCAGCTCGAGGATCGCGTGGTCGCCGACAGCGCGGGCACGGCCGGCTACCACGTAGGCGAGCGCCCGGACACGCGGTCCCTGGCGGCGGCGCGCGCGCGAGGCTTCACGTTGCCGGGCGTCGGGCGACAGTTCCAGGCCTCGGACTTCGAGCGCTTCGACTACGTGCTGGCGATGGATCGCAGCAACCTGAGCCTGCTCGAGCGCATGGCGAGCACGGACGCCCATCGCGCGAAGCTGCACCTGTTTCGCAACTTCGACCCGGCGTCGACGCCCGGCAGCGAGGTGCCCGATCCGTACTACGGCGGCGAAGACGGATTCGAGCGCGTGCTGGACATCTGCGCCGCGGCCGCGCGCGGGCTGCTGGCGCATCTGCGCAAGACCCACGACCTGGGCTGACCCGGCCGCGTCGGCGACCGAGTCAGCCCAGGTCGCTGGCGCGCGCGACCGGGGCGGCTATCGTCACCGCATGCGGGAACGCCCAAACGACGCACTGACCACCGCGATCGCGTCGGCACTGGGCGCGGAGGTGCGCTCGAGTCGCACGGTGTCGGGCGGGGACATCAACCGAGCGCTCTGTCTGCAGCTGGTCGACGGGCGGCGGGTGTTCGTGAAGTACAACGCGCGCTCGGCGGTGGGGATGTTCGAGGCGGAGGCGCGTGGGCTCGCTTGGTTGGGCGAGGCTTCCGCGTTGCCCGTGCCCGCGGTGCTGGCGGTGGGCTCGGGGTCGCCGCCCTTTCTGGCGCTGGAGTGGATCGAGAGCGGGCGACGGGGCGCGGACTTCGACGAGCTGCTCGGACGCGGGCTCGCGGCGCTCCATCGCGCGACACCGAAGGGCTTCGGGCTCGACCACGACAACTTCATCGGCAGCCTGGCGCAGGACAACACGCCGCTGGGCGATTGGCCGCGCTTCTACGCCGAGCGCCGCATCGCTCCTCTGATGCGTGACGCGGTGGACGCGCACCTGTTGCCGAGCGCGACGCAGCGCCTGCTGGAGGACGTGATGGCACGCATGGCCGAGCTGGTGGGCTCATCGGAGCCGCCGTCACGCCTCCACGGCGATCTCTGGGGCGGCAACTCGATGTCCGGCCCGGACGGCGGACCGATGCTGATCGATCCCGCGGTCTATGGCGGCCATCGCGAGGTGGATCTGGCGATGATGCGCCTCTTTGGAGGCTTCGGCGCGCGGGTGTTCGCGGCCTACGAAGAAGCACATCCGCTGAGCCCGGGGCATGAGGGGCGCGTCCCGCTGTATCAGCTCTATCCGCTGCTGGTGCACGTGCTGCTCTTCGGGGGTGGCTATGTAGGGCAGCTCGCACACGCGGCGCGAGGTGCCCTCGAGGCGTGAACGTCGTTGACAGCAGGGCCAACCCCGGCCGATCATGGCGCGCTCGTTGGGGGGCTAGCCCTCGATGAGGACCCAACCCATCGTGGGGGGGCGTCTGCGTGCCGTGCGCAGGAGCTGTCGGCCCGCGGCAATCTAAGCGATGAGCGCGCTCACTTCACTCCTCGTCCGAGACCGGATCGTACCGCTCGAGAAGATCGAGGAGGGGATCCAGAAGCAGGTGATCTCCGGCGGTGAGCTGGACACCGCGTTGCTCGAGCTCGGTCTCGTGGACGAGAACGTGATCGCGGCCTACTGCGCGGCGACCTACGGCGTGCTGCCCGCGACCCGCGACGAGATCATGATGGTCGGTCGCGACACCATCCGCGTGGTGCCCAAGGAGGTCGCCGAGAAGCGGCGCGTGGTGCCTCTGCGGGCGCAGGAGGGTTCGCTCACGGTGGCCGTCAGCCGCCCCCTGCCCGCCGACGTGGAGCAGCAGCTCGCGTTCCTGCTGGGCGCCGAGCTGGTGCAGCGCGTGGTCACGGAGGTCCGCATCGCGGCGGCCTTGCACCACCACTACGGCCTCGAGATGTCGCCGCGCCACCGGCGCCTGGTCGAGAAGCTGCGACCGCAGAACCCGGGCGCCGTGCCCTACGTCGAGCCCACCAGCGGCGGGCGCCTCGATCCCGCGCGACTCGCCGGGGCGATGGAGGCGGAGGAGGTGCTGGAGGCGACCGCGGATCCGGAGACGCTGTCGGCGCCGGTGGAAGCCACGCCAAACGAGAGCGAAGAGAAGGCGGAAGCGCCTGCGGAAGCGACGCCGAGCGGCGCCTTCACGCGTGGACCCCACGGGCCTGTCACGGCGCGCTTCGGCATCCCGCGCGCGAGCGTCGAGGCGTCGACGGCGGAGGCGCCGCTGCGCGTGACGGATCCGGGGCGCATGCTGAGGCGCGGACCGATGACCACGGACGCCGCAGCGCGGCGCCTGAAGGAGGCCAAGAGTCGCGACGAGATCCTCGAGACTCTGCTCGCCTTCGCGGAGCAGTTCTTCGACTGCACCGTGCTCTTCACCGTGCGTGGGCAGCAGGCCCGAGGCCGCCTGGCTTCGGCGGCCGCGCTCACTCCGGAGGAGCTGCGCGAGCTGCGCCTGCCCCTCGACATGCCGGGCACCTTCCGGGACGCCTTCGCCGTGTGCGCGCCGAGGCTGTCGCGCTTCGAGGGCGAGGAGGCCGATCGTCTGGCGCTCGCCAAGCTGAAGCGCGTGGACTGCGCGCCCGCCGTGGTGCTGCCCCTGGCCATCCGCGAACGCGTCGTGATCCTGCTGTACGCGGATCGCAGCGGCGACGACTTCAACCTCTCGGACATCCCCGAGGTGCTGGCGATCGTGCCGCACGCCACGCGCGCCTTCAGCGCGGTGCTGATGGCGCGCAAGCTGGGCGGCTTCACGGCCGTCGAGCCGAGCAAGAACTCCGAGCTCAAGGTGGCGCCCGCGTCGCTGCCGCCGCCGCCCGCGAAGTTCGTGGCCACACCCGAGGCCGAGGCGAAGGCCGAGCCGAAGCAGGCGAAGCACGCGCCGGTCGCAGCCAAGCCCGCGACGAGCAAGGTCGACGGGGCCGAGGCCGGCGCAGCGCCAATCAAGGATGCGGCCGCCAAACCCGCGCGCCCGGCGGCCTTCGATCTGCTGGGCGTGCCGCGCAGCGCGCCGCCGCCGCCCATGCCCCAATCCCAGCCCGCCGTCGCGGGCGGTGAGCCCGAGACCAAGCCGACTTCGGAGTCCGACACCGACTCCGAGGACGAACCCGAGCCAGGACCCCCGAGCGCGGGCGGAGCCACCGACGAGCCGGACGACGAGCCGGAGCTCGAGGTCGCGGACGACGACGACGACGACGACTGGGGCGACGAGGACTTCGACGGCGAAGACGACGACGAGCCCGTGGACGAGATGGATCGCGCGGTGCCGCGGCCGCGAACACCCAGCTCCTCCCCGGCGTCGAGCATGTACATGCTGAGCGGCACGACGCCGGAGCAGATCGGTCAGCCCCCGACGCACCACGAAGACGTGCGACGCGAGTCCGGTGGCTCGCCGCCGCACGAAGAGGTGATCCGCGTCGGCGACGTCACGGCGGTGACGCCCCCGGAGTCGCCGCGCGCGGGCCGGCAGCCCGTGCCGCCACCGGGCCAGGCCAAGGTCATCGTCAACATGGGTGCGTCCGTGGAGGAGGCCGTGGTCGAGCTGATGGGCTGCGGGCCGGGCGATGAAGGGCCCGCCGTCGACCGCATCCTGCGCGTCGGAGACGCGGCCCTGCCCGTGCTCGTGCGCGAGTTCCCGGGACCGCTCTGGTTCGACCGTCACGAGCCGCACCGCAAGCTGCCTCGCGGGCGCGACGTCTCCGCCATCGGCCGGGCCCTGCTCGCGCTGGGCGAGCGCTCCATCTCGTATCTGCCCACTCTGATCGACGCGCGCGACACGGACCGACGCTTCTACGCCACGCTGCTCGCGTCAGAGACACCCCATCCCGATCTGATCCCGGCCCTGGGTCGCCGGCTCTTCGACGACGACGCAGGGGTGCGCGCGCTGGCCACCGATGTGCTGCGTCTGCACGCCGTCTTCCCCAAGTCGATGCGGACGCTGCTCGAGGGTGTGCGCGCCATGGCCAAGGTGCCGCGCGCCGACGAGGAGCGCCGCGTGCGTGCGGTGGACGCGCTCGGCACGCTGCGCGACGCGCGCTCCCTGAACACGCTGGTCGATCTGCTCTCGAGCGATTCGCGTCCGCTGCGCACGGCCGCGCGCTGGGCGCTGGTGACGCTGACACGGCAGGACTTCGGCAAGAGCCACAGCCAGTGGGCGAGCTGGGCCAAGAGCCACGACGAAGAGCATCGCGTGGAGTGGTTGATGGACGCGCTGATGCACGAGGAGGAGGCCACGCGTGAGGCCGCCTCGTCCGAGCTGAAGCAGATCACGCAGCAGTATCACGGCTACCACCCGCAGCAGAATCGCCACGACCGCGCCATCGCGCAGCGTCGCTATCGCGCCTGGTGGGACGCCGAGGGCAAGGCGCTCTTCACCAGCGAACCCGACGACATCTGAGAGCGCCGGGAT
>JAACVI010000155.1:3898-4245 GCA_009992505.1 Myxococcales bacterium | reverse complement strand
AGCGTCGCCTACCTCGTGCTGGCCGAGCTAGGCGAGGTCCTCTCCTTCGGCGCGTAGAAAGTCGCGGACGCGCGGACACTCGGGGTCGAGGGCGGCGAAGTCTCCCGACGCGTGGCTCGCGACCACGCGGCAACCTCCACGACAGACGCGCCTGAGTGAGCAGCTCGCGCAGGGCTCGGGCAGCGCCGCGGCGTGCTCGCGATGGGCGTTCAGATACGCGTCCTCGGCCCAGGCATTTCCGTCGAGGCGTCGACCTCCACGGTGGCTGTAGCTGCAGGGCGAGACGCGACCTCGCACGTCGACGGTCATCAGCGAGCGACCCGCCTCGCAGCCCAGCACGCCGAAGC
>JAACVI010000155.1:0-3882 GCA_009992505.1 Myxococcales bacterium | reverse complement strand
TGGCTCTGCCACATGCCCACCCCGCGTCCGCCGGGGGCCAGCCGCAGCAGCTGCAGCTCCACGGCGCCCGCCTGCTCCGCCGCCTCGGCCACCTGCGCCAGCGCCGGGAAGCTGCGACGCGTCAGCACGAAGTTCACGCCGAAGCGAACACCCGCCGCTCGCAGTCGCGCCATGGCGCGCTCGGCGATGGCCGCGCTCTCCCGCGTTCGCACGGTGGCCACCTGCGCGGCCTGACCGTCCCAGCTCACGTTCACCTGCGCGAACACGCCGAAGCGCTCGACGCTGGCCGGCGTCACGCCCGCGCCGCTGGTGGTGAGCGTGGGTACGAGCCCGAGGTTGCGCGCGTGCTGCGCGAGCTCGAAGACGTCCTCGCGTAGCGAGGCCTCCCCGCCACCGAAGGTGACCGAGAACACGCCCATCTGGGCCAAGCTCTCGAGGCGCTCCCGAAGCTCGCCCAAGCTCGGCTCCTCGCCGTCGGGCGTGGCGTCGGCGTAGCAGCCCGGACAGCCCTGCTCGCAGCGCTCAGTGACCGCGAGGTGCACTTCGGTCGGCGCGCTGAGCGGGTCCACGTCGGCCCCAGCGCTCGGCTCGTCCCACAGGACGCTGCCCTCGACACCCAGGCGGCGCGCGAGCACGCGATCGACGCTCAAGAGCGCGGGAGGTTCACGCAGCCGGAGGATGGCGCCGAAGCGCTCGGCACGCAGACGTCTGGCCGAAGACATGGGTCACCTTACCACGGCGCACCCTCGAGCCATGTCGGCGCATTCATGGCGGAAACGCACTTCCGGTGGCGCCCGCAAACCACTAGGCTTCGTGCTCTCACGAGGAGTCGAATGAAGCACGTCGTCAAGCATTCGCTGGATCGAGCCACCGCGAAGAAGGCCACCCTCGCTGCCTGGAAGTCCTACTCGGAGCGTTTCGCCAAGTACCACCCGACCTCGAATTGGACGAGCGACTCCCACGCCGACGTCGGCTTCACGGTGAAGGGCATCAGCTTGAGCGGCAGGCTCGACCTGGAGCCCCAGGGCATCGGGCTCGAGTTGAACGTGCCCTTCCTGTTCAAGCCCTTCCAGAAGAAGGCGATCGAGGTGATCGAGCGCGAGATCAAGAAGTGGGTGGACAAGGCCGAGGCGGGCGAACTCTGAACGCGAAGCCAGCCCCCGCCGATCCGCCCGGTCGCGGTCGCCCTGTGCTGCGTCGCGTCGCCTGGGCTCTCGCGGCGCTGGCCGCGCTCTATGCCCTGCTCTCGATCCCCGAGGGGCCCGTTCCGACGCCGAGGGGCGCGGACGGAACGCCCTTCCTCTGGTCCGAGCACGGCGGTGAAGTCGGGCTCTTCCATGCCCTCGAGCAGCGCTACCGAAGCACGCGCGCGCGGGGCTGCGGCACGTCACCGATCGAGTCGAATCTGGCCATGGTCGACGGCATGCTCTCGGGGCTCGCGGCCGAACCCGAGGAGGTGCTCCCGAGCGATCCGCGCCTCGCTTCCTTGCGTCGGCGCATGTTCGAGCTGGGCGCTGACGTCGCGGCTTGCCCCGCTCGGGCTCAGGATTTCGTGGAGCGCGCGCGTCGACTGCGCCGCGTGGTGAAGAACCTCTCCACGCGCTGGGACATCAGGAGCCGGCCGGCTCGCGACACGCTCTACGCCTTGCTCTACGGCGCGCGCGCGGCCGTAGAGGAGGTGCTCCTGGCGGCCCCCGAGGGCAGCGTGCCCGAGATCCAACCCGGCACGGATGAACCCTCGGCCGTGCCCTCCGCCCTCGTGCATGGCGTACGTGTTCGCAGCGGCGATCTGCTGCTCTCGCGCGGCGGCGCGCCGACCTCGGCCATGATCGCGCGCGGCAACGACTACCCGGGCAATTTCTCGCACGTGGCCCTGGCTCACGTGGACGCCGCGGGTGTGGTCACGGTGATCGAGTCGCAGATCGAACGCGGCGTCGTGGTCTCGAGCCTCGAGGAGTACCTCGGCGACGAGAAGCTGCGCCTGATGGTGCTGCGCCTGCGCGCGGACTCGCCCGCGCTGATCGCCAATCCCCAGCTTCCCGCCGAGGCGGCCGACGACGCGCTCCGCGCCGCGCGCACGTCGCATATCCCGTACGACTTCCAGTTGGACTACCAGGATCACTCGGCGCAGTTCTGCTCCGAGGTGGCGTCGGCCGCCTACGAGGGCCGCGGCGTCCGCCTGTGGCAGGGCCTGACCAGCACCTCGGAGCCAGGCGCGGCCCGCTGGCTGGCGTCCTTCGGCGTCACCCACTTCGTCACGCATGGGCCGAGCGATCTCGAATACGACCCGCAGCTGCGTGTGGTCGCCGAGTGGCGGTCGCGGGACCAGCTGCTCCGAGACCACATCGACGACGCCATCCTCGACGTCATGCTCGAAGGCGCCGACGCGGGAGAGGACGTAGGCTACGACCGCGCGCGCCTGCCCGTGGCGCGCCTGGCCAAGGGCTGGTCCGCGCTGCTCGTGTGGCTCGGACGCGTGGGGCCCGTGCCCGAAGGCATGAGCGCGACCGTGGCCCTGCGCATCGAGTCTCTGCGCGCGAAGTACGCCGAGGTGCGCGGGCCGTTGCTGGCACGAGTCGCGACCTTCGAACGACGCGAGCATCGCCCTCCACCCTATTGGCGCCTGTTGGAGCTCGCGCGCGACGTGCGCGCCCCCCTTCGCCGCTGACGCCCGGACAGGCGCGCGCGCCGGCCTTGCCGATGGGGCCCGGACGACCGACACTCGCCGCCCTGATGCAACGCCTCCTCTTCGTCTGCCTCGGAGGCGCCTTCGGTACCGGCGCGCGCTATCTGGTCGCGGGCTGGGCCCAGAAGGCGCTCGGCGCCGGTTTCCCCTACGGCACCTTCACCGTGAACCTGCTGGGCTCCTTCCTTCTGGGGCTCTTGATGGTCGTGAGTGTGTCGACGGAGAGCATCTCGCCGACCCTGCGCATCGCGCTCACCACCGGCGCCATGGGTGGCTTCACGACCTACTCGACCTTCAGCTACGAGACGATGCGTTACGCCCAGGAAGGCGCCTACGGCATGGCGGCCTTGAACGTCGGACTCACGGTCACCGTCTGCCTAGTCGCGAGCTTCGCCGGGGTGGCCGTGGGACGCCTGCTCGTGGCAAGCTGAGACATCATGCGTGTACTGACAGGCGAGCAGATCCTGGTGCGGGTCTTTATCGGCGAGTCCGATCGCCACGGCCATCAACCGCTCGCCACCGCCTTGCTCGAGCGCCTGCGCAGGGAAGGCTTCGCCGGCGCGACCGTCTTTCACGGAGTCGCCGGCTTCGGCGCGCACAGCGTGCTCCACACTACCAACGTGCTGCGCCTGTCCGAGGATCTCCCCGTGGTGGTCGAGATCGTGGAGAGCGAGGAGCGCATGGCCGTACTCGAGCCCATCCTCGACGAGATGGTCCACGAAGGGCTCGTGACGATGGAGAAGGTGCGCGTGCTGAAGTACGCGGCGAAGCGCGACTGATGCGGGTGGCTCACCACCTCCACGGCACGGTCTGCGTCGCCCTCACGCTCGCCCTGTGCGCAGGCGCCCAGGCTCAGAGCGCCGGGACTCCTCCGGCGGCAGCCGACGAGCTCGCCGCGCCCACCCCGGACGACGCGCCAGGTGACGCAGGGGCCTCGGGCGACACCGCCACGACCGACGCAGGGGCCTCGGGCGACGCGGATGCGAACGCAGGGGAAACCGGGAGCGCAGCCCTCCAGCTGCAGGGGCCTTCGGGCCCGCCCATCGCGCCGCCGGGCTACGGCAACCCTCAGCCCTACACGAACTACGCCGCGCCCGCCGTGTATGGGCCCGCGACGGCAACGGGTCAGGAGATCCCCCACTACGTGCCCCCGTCCGGCCCCGTGCCGATTCGTCCGCCGCCGCCCGAGACCCTGC
>JAACVI010000154.1 GCA_009992505.1 Myxococcales bacterium | reverse complement strand
AGCCCACCCACCAGGTGGCGCTGGAGCCAGTAGAAGAGGGCCATGACGGGGATGGAGACGATGATGGCGCCGGCGGCGAAGTAGCCCCAGTGGGCGTCGTGCTCGCCGACGAAGCGCTGCAGGACAACGGGGAGGGTGAAGACCTCTTCGCGGCTGAGGAAGGTCGCCGCCAGGATGAACTCGTTCCAGGCGGTCATGAAGGCGAAGAGGGCGGTGACGGCCATGGCGGGGCGCGCTGCGGGCAGCACCACGCGCACGAAGGCGCCAAAGCGCGTGGCGCCGTCGACCATGGCGGCCTCCTCGAGGTCGCGCGGGATGGCGTCGAAGGCGCCGCGCATCTGGAAGATGGCGAAGGGCACGGCGGTGGTGGCGTAGACGAGCACCAGGCCGGAGCGCGTGTCGAGCATGCCCATGGCGTTCAAGAGCAGGTAGAGCGGGATGGCGGCGGCCACGCCCGGGAACATCTGGGTCGCGAGCAAGGCGGCCATGGAGCCCTTCTTGCCGACGAAGTCGAAGCGGCTCATGGCGTAGGCGGCCGGCGTCGCGATGGCCAGAGCGGCCACGGTCGTGGCGGCGGCGATGGCCAACGAGTTGAAGAGCTGCATGCCGAAGATCCAGCCGCGCTCGGCATCGGCGTGGCCCACGACGGCGTGGAAGTTCGCCAGCGAGGGATGGGTCGGCAGCGGGATGATCTGCGCTTGGGGCGCGCCGCCCGCGGTCAGCGCCAGGCTCACGACCCAGAACAAGGGGTAGACGGCGAAGGCCACGGCGGCCAGCAGCACGACGTGCGAGGCGAAGGAGGCGAGCAGGCTGCCGCGCTCGCGCTTCATGCCTTCTTCTCCTCGGCGCGCGCGAGCCCACGTGCCGCCGCTTTGCTGAAGAGCACCAGCAGCAAGAAGATGAGCACGGCGTAGGCCGCGGCGTAACCGTATTGGTTCGAGCGCGTGAAGGCCCAGCGGTAGGCGTCCGAGACGAGGATCTCCGTGCTGCCGTCGGGCTCGCCGCCGGACACGAGAAAGACCACGTTGAACATGTTGAAGGTCCAGACCGCGCTCATGGCCACGGCGGGCGCGAGCGCGGGCACCAAGAGAGGCGCCGTGATGCGCCAGAACTGCTGCTTCTTCGTGGCTCCGTCCACGGCCGCCGCTTCGTACAGATCCTTGGGGATGGACGAGAGCGCGCCGAGCGTGACCACCATCATGAAGGGGAAGCCGAGCCAGACGTTGGTCACGAGGTTCGCGGTGAAGGCGGTACTGAAGTGGGCGAAGAAGCTCACGGGCTCGGCGCCCAGCGCGGTCAGCAGCGCGTTCACCGCGCCGAACTGACGGTGGAACATGCCCTTCCAGGACAACGCCGTGACGTAGCTCGGCACGGCCCAGGGCAGGATCAAGAGCACGCGATACATGCCCTTCAGGCGCAGCGTCGGGCGGTTCAAGAGCAGCGCGAGGAACACGCCGATGGCCACGTGGAGCGCGAGGTTCAGCACGGTCCAGAGCACCGTCACGCACAGCACCAGCCAGAAGGAGCCGTGACCGAGCAGGTCGCCGCCGCGCGCGCTGAGGATCTCGATGTAGTTGGAGAGCCCCGCGTAGTGCAGGTCCGTGCCGTGTCCGGCGAAGAAGGAGGTGAGCGCGCCGACGATCAGCGGCAGCATCACCAGCAGACCGACGGCGACGAAGGCGTGGGCGACCCAGCGATAGGCGGGCATGGAGCGCGAGAGCGCGGCGCGCGTCTCGGGATCCTTCAGGCGCCGGACCATGCTGAAGACCAGCGCAAGGAGGAAGAGGCCGAGCAGCACGAAGGCGGGCGTCGGGCTGCTTGGACCCGGCAGGGGTCGCGTCACGTCGCGGAAGCGTCGCGCGCCCTCCTCGAGCGCGTCGTCGATGGGCACGCCCGTGCGCAGCACCTTGCGCAACGCCTGCTGCGCCGGCTCGAAGGTCAGGCGCATGTGCGGATCGGTGGGCATGGGGATGGCGGCGGCGGCGGCGCGTCGGAAGGTCGCGAGGAAGGCGTCGCCCGCGACCTCGGGATCGTCGTAGGCGGCGCGATCGGCCACGATCTGACGACCGACCTTCGCGCGGATCAGCGCGCCCGGGCCGCGCGCGAGGAAGTCGGCCAGGGCTGCGGCTTCACCCGGATGCTGCGCGTGGGTCGCCACGTAGGCGGCCTCGATCGTGAGGTAGGGGCGCATGGGCTCGCCGCCCTCGACCGCCGGCGGCAGCGGCGCCACGCGGTAGTGCAGCGACTCCGGCAGGTCGGGCGCGAGCCAGGGACCGCTGATGGCGGAGGCGGCGTGGCCCGAGGCGAAGAGGCGCTTCACCAGCTCGCCGCTGGCCTCCTCGGGTGTAGCGCCCGCTTGCACCAGGTCTCGCACCTGCGCGACGGCGGCGTGGGCCTCGGGGCCGACGAAGGCGTAGTCGCCGCCCTCGTCCAGCAGCCGGCCGCCGTGGGCATGCAGCAGGGCCGCGACGTAGTAGGCGTTCTCCGCTTCGAACACGAGGGGGAAGTCGCCGGGTGCGTGGGGCATGCGCGCCAGCGCTTCGAGCGAGGTCGGCTCCTCGGGCGCGAGGTCCGTGTTCAGGTAGAGCGCGGCGCACTTCAGCGAGAGCGGCAGGCCGTAGAGCGTGCCTCCGGGGCTCAGAGCGTCGAGCTCTACCTGCGCGAAGCTGCCCGCGGGAGGCGCCGGCATGGGCGCGACCAGGCCACGCTCGGCGTAGTGGCCGATGCGCTCGTGGGCGTCGATGAACAGATCCGGCCCGTTGCCCGTGGGCACGGCCGACTCGAGCTTCGAGAGGTAGGCGCCGAAGGCGTTGGCCAAGAGCTCGATGCGTTGGTTCGGATGGGCCTCGACGTAGGCGTCCGCCGCTTGCCGCAGCGCTTGCTCCTCGGCGCTGCCCTGGCCGTAGGCGTGCCAGACGCGAAGCGTGATCGGGGCCTGTGCGCGGCCGAGGCTGGGCGAGAGCGTGCACAGGGCGAGCAGCGCCAGAAACGCAGCGAGCGCGGCCGCTCGTGCGCCTCGCCTGCTCCGCATCAGAGGACGCGCTCCGTCTCGGGATCGAAGAGGTGCAGCTTGCGCGGTGAGATCGCGAGCTGGATGGCGTCACCCGGAGAAAGATCGCGCACGGCGTCTCCCTCGAGGCGGGCGATGAAGGAGGCGTCGCCGACGCGTCCATGGGCGTAGGCCTCGAAGCCCATGGGCTCGAGCACATCCACCACGAAGTCGATGCGCCCCGCCTCCTGGCCGTTCTCGGGGTAGGGCGCCGACCTGGCAGGGCCGTCCACGCGCTCCACGTCTTGCGGTCGAATGCCCACGATGACCGGACCCTCGTCCAGGCTCTCCCTGGCCGCGATGTGCAGGCCCTTGGCGCGCACCTCGCCACCGCTGACCTCGGCGGACAGGAAGTTCATGGCCGGGCTGCCCATGAAGGCCGCGACGAAGCGATTGGCCGGGTGGTCGTAGACGTCCAGAGGCGGGCCGCATTGCTCGACCTTGCCCGCGTTGAGCACCACCAGGCGGTCGGCCAGGGTCATGGCCTCGACCTGATCGTGCGTGACGTAGATCATGGTCGAGGCGAGCTCGCCGTGCAGTCGCTTGATCTCGATGCGCACCTCGGCGCGCAGGGCCGAGTCGAGGTTGCTCAGGGGCTCGTCGAAGAGGAAGAGCGCCGGGCGTCGGGCGATGGAGCGGCCCATGGCCACTCGCTGCCGCTGTCCACCCGACATCTGGCGCGGGTAGCGATCGAGCAGCTCCTCGAGGCCCAGCATCGAGGCGACCTCCTGCACGCGCTCCGCGATGGCTGCGGCCGGGGTCTTGCGCAGCTTCAGGCCGAAGCTGAGGTTCTCGCGCACGGTCAGGTGCGGGTAGAGGGCGTAGCTCTGGAAGACCATGGCCACGTCG
>JAACVI010000134.1 GCA_009992505.1 Myxococcales bacterium | reverse complement strand
CCCACCCCATCGCCATCATTCAGCCCGCGCGAATCACCCGAGACTCTCCATCACACAGCCCGAGCAACTCCCCATCAGCCAGCTCGAGCGGCAACACCTCGCCCGTGGTGGACGTCGTACAGAAGGGCTCCGAACACATCCGCGCGGCGCTCGACAAGGCATTGCGCGACGACGCGGAGCTCGAGGCCATGGGGCTCGAGCTGGTGACGGTTCAGGTCTCGCGTGTGGCTCCCAGCGCGGACCTCGAGAAGGCGCTGCAGACGCCCACGCGCGAAGGCCTGCAGCAGAAGGCCGACGAGGCGCTCTTCTCGCGTCGCGCCCTGGCCGTCGAGAAGGAGCGCGCCATCAAGGAGAACGAGATGGCGACGGAGCTCGAGCTCGAGAAGCGCAAAAAGCTGCTGATCGAGCAGCGCGGTCAGAACGAGCTGCAGGAGGTGCAGCAGGTGGCCACGACGGAGAAGGCGCGCGTCGAGGCGGAGCTCGCGCGGCTTCAGATCACCGCCGAAGCCGAGTCGCTTCGCAGCATCACCTTCGCCCGCGCCGAGACCGAGAAGAGCAAGCTGCTGGCCGAGGCGCAGGCGCGCGACGCCGTGCTGCGTGCCCAGGGTGAGTCCCAGGGCCGCAAGCTGTGGAACGACCTGGAGTTGCTGCGTGAGGCCGAGCGTGTGGCGCTGTGGGAGAAGACGCCGCAGCGCGTCTCGACCGCCTTCGCCATCCAGGCCGCCGCCGCCAAGCTCGACAAGATCAACCACCTGAACGTGACGCCGGATCTCTTGCGCACCCTGGTTCAAGAGCTGGCGACGGAGCGCGGCGAGCCGTAGCGTGATGAGCAAACGCGTCGCGCGCATCGTGGTCGTCACCCGCAAGACGCCGCTCGAGTTGCTGCTGAGTCGCCACGGCACGCTGGGGCAGGCCAAGTTCTATTTGTCGACACGCGGCCAATCGATCGAGCCGCTGGAGCGCATCCACGAGGGCGTCGTCGGCGGGCTCTCGACCGTGCTGCGCGCGCTGCCCTCGGATCAGAAATTCGCGCGGGTGGATCGGGACGAGCTCGACCGCTTCCTCTTCGCCCCCGACGACGTGGTGATGATGGTCGGCCAGGATGGCTTGGTGCCCAACGTCGCCAAGTACCTCGACGGACAGCTCGCCATCGGCATCAACCCGGACCCCAAGAGCTACGACGGTGTGCTCTGTCGCTTCCCGCCCGAGGCCACGGCCGCGCTCCTGGAGTTCGCGGCGAACGGCGAGGGGCGCTTCGCCGTTCGCCCACGCACCATGGCCGAAGCCGTGCGCGAGGATGGCCAGCGGCTGTTGGGGCTGAACGAGATCTTTCTCGGTCATCACACGCACCAGTCGGCCCGCTATCGGCTGACGGCGCACGGAGAGACGGAGCGCCAGTCCTCGTCGGGGATGATCTGCGCCACGGGGACCGGCGCCACGGGCTGGGCGCGCTCCATCGCCGAGCAGCGGGGCATCACCTCGCCCATGCCGGACCCGACCACGCCCAGCCTGGTCTGGTTCGTGCGCGAGCCCTTCCCGTCCGTGGCCACCGGCACGGCGCTGAACTTCGGCTTCGTGGCCGCGGGTGAGGCGCTCGAATTGGTCAGCGAGATGGGGGAGGGCGGGACGCTCTTCGCGGACGGAATCGAGAGCGACAGTGTCGAGTTCAGCTCGGGGCAGAGCGTGCGCATCAGCGTCGCGCCGCGTCAGCTGCGCCTGGTGGTTCCCCAGGAAGCGACGGCGTCCGTCGCGTCCTGACGACCGCCGTCCGCGGTGGCGCTCGGCCCATGCGGCTTGATCCCGCGACCTCCGGCGAGGTAGCTACCGCCCCATGAGTGATGAAGTCGTTTCCGCGCCTTATCGCGAGGTCACGGTCGCCGCGGTCGCCCTTGGAGTGATCCAGGGCGCCGTGATGACGGCCGCCTTCGTCTACATCGGGCTCAAGCTCGGCTTCGGCCTGGCGGGCTCGACGGTCGCGGCCATCATGGGCTTCGCGCTCCTGCGCGGCGTCGGTCGCAAGGTCTTCGGCGTGAAGGGCTGCGGCAGCATCGTCGAGAACAACATCAACCAGACCATCGCCTCGGGCGTGAACACGGCCTCTTCAGGCGTCGTCTTCACCTTCCCGGCGCTGCTCCTGCTCGGTCAGGACTTCAACGTCTGGACGATCATCCTCTCGGCCATCGCGGGCTCCTTCATGGGCGTCGTGGTGATCATCCCGCTGCGCAAGCAGTTGATCGAGATCGAGCGCCTTCGCTTCCCCTCGGGCGTGGCCGTGGCCACGATCCTGAAGTCTCCTGGCGCTGGCGCGGCCAAGGCCAAGCTGCTCGGCTATGGCTTTCTGATCGGTCTCGCGGTCACAGTGCTGACGAACCACGCGGTGGCGACCTGGGTGGGCTTGGATCACTCCGTGGTGCCCGAGACCTTGGCCATCGGGCCCGGGCTCATGCACCTCTTTCACGTCGACGACGGCGGCTCCATGGGCATCGTCCTGCTCGGCACCACGCTCTCCCTCTCCATGGCCAACCTCGGCGCGGGCCTGCTCTCCGGCCGCGGCGGTCTGCCCTTCTTCCTGGGCGGAGCCCTCTCCTGGTGGGTGATCGCCCCCTTCGTGGTCGGACAAGGCTGGGCGCCTCCGGTTCACGGCGAGGAGCTCTGGGGTGCCGTGTACGGCACCATGCTTCGCCCCACGGGCATCGGCGTGCTGATCGGCGGCGCGCTCGCGGGCGTGGTCATGGCCTTCCCCGCGATCAAGGGCGCGATCAGCAGCCTCAGCGCCGCGGCCAAGCTGGCCAAGAAGACCGGCGCCGCGCCCGAGGAGATGTCGCCCCGGATCATGATCATCGGCCTTTTGGGATCCTTCCTGGGCCTGACGGCGGTGGCGATCCTGGGCACCGAGTCGGGTGACGGCAGCCTGCATCTCGGCATGGCCATCCCCGTCGCGGTGGCGGGCACCATCTGGCTGGCGCTGGCCGGCCTGATCGTGGCGCAGGCCACGGGCATGACGGATATCTCGCCGCTCTCGGGCTTGGCCCTGATCGCCGTGACGCTGATGCTCGCCCTGACCTCCGGGAACGTGGTGCTCGCCGTGACCATCGGCGTGGCCGTGTGCGTCGCCACCAACCAATGCGGCGACATGATGACGGACCTCAAGACGGGTCACCTCGTCGGCGGTGTCCCACGCCGACAGCAGCTCGCCCAGTTCGGTGTCGCCTGGGTCGGACCGGCCATCGCCATCGGCACGACGCTCTTGCTCTGGCACGCGGGTCCGGGCGGCACGAACGGCTTCGGGCCCGACTCCGTGGCCTGCCAGCAGCACCTCGGTGGATGTCTGCCGGCGCCCCAGGCCGGCGCGTTGCAGGGCATGATCGAGGGCGTGCTCAGCGGAAACGCCCCCGTGGACAAGTACGTCGCGGGCGCGGCCATCGGTGGCGCGCTCGCCGTCTTCCCCATCAGCGGCCTCGGCGTGCTGGTTGGCCTGGCCATGTACCTGCCCTTCGAGATCACCTTGGGCTACGGCATCGGCTGCGTGGCCTCGATGGTGCTCGAACGCAAGAAGGGCCATCGCTTCTACTCCGATGTGCTCGTGCCCTTGGCGGCCGGCCTGATCGTCGGCGAAGCCTTGACCAGCCTGGGCATCACCCTCGTCACCCTCGCAGGAGCCAGCTGATGCGCGCCCTCGGTTTCGGACTCTTCCTCGTCGGACTCTTCCTCGCCGCGGGCTACGCCGCCCGCCCCATCCCCGAGTCGGACATGCACGGCACGGGAACGGACGGAGTGGTCACGGCCAGCGATCGCCTGGAAGCCTGGGGTTCCGCCGCGGGGCCGGCCTTCGGCGCGGGCCTGTTGCTGATGATCGCCGGTGGCATCGTGGCGCGCCGTGGCGGCATGGCGGCCGAGACGGCCGAGAAGCACGCGTCGAAGCGCGGACCGCTGTCGAAGGATCTCGAGGCGATGGAACAGATCCTGCTCGACCTGCCCGACGGCGATCCCGCGACCCACAGCGCCGAGCTGCGCGAGGCCCTCGACGAATTGCTCGAATCCAAGGTGCCCGACTTCCTCGAGCGTCGGCCCGAGATGATCAACCTGCTCGGCGTCGGCGGCTACGCCGGCCTGATGGGCGCCTTCGCCGGCATGGAGCGCGCGGCCGCTCGCGCCTGGAGCGCCCTCACGGACGAAGCCTGGGCCGAGGTACCGCCGACCCTGGCGCGCGCACGCGAGGGCATCCGCCAGAGCATCGAGCTCTTCGAGACCGTCGAGCGCCCCAAGCGCGACGCGGCCAAGGCCTAGCCCTCACAGGATCGGCGAGAGCAGGCGCGCCACGTTCTCTGCCAGCTCGGCCCAGCGTCCGCGCGCGGCCCGCTCCGCTATCGTGACCTCGTGGGCGTTGGTGAGGTCCGTTTCGAAGAGCGCGGCCAGCTGCGCTACGACGCTGGCCTCGTAGCAGGCGAGCACGACCTCGAAGTTCAGGCGGTAGCTGCGCGGATCCGTGTTCGCCGTGCCCACCACCGCCACGTCCTCGTCCACGACCAAGGTCTTGGCGTGGAGCACGTGGGGGCCGTACTCGAAGATGCGCACGCCCGCCGCGAGCAGCTCGTCGAAGCCCGCGCGTGCGGCCGCCGCGACCACGCGCACGTCGCCCTTGGCCGGCAGCAGCACGCGCACGTCCACGCCACGCATCGCGCTCGCGACCAGCGCCGTGCGGATGGCCTCGCCGGGGACGAAGTAGGCTGTGGTCAGCCAGACGCGCTGCTTGGCGGCGGCGATGGCGGAGAAGTTCAGCTTGTGGATGGCGTCGAGGGTCTCGTCCGGGCCCGAGGCCACGACCTGCAAGAGGTGCTCGCCGGTTGGCAGATCCTCCGGGTCGGGGAAGTGCTCGGCGCCATCGGGTCCTTGGCCCGACGCGTAGTACCAGTCCTCGGCGAAGATCATCTGCAGGCCGCGGGCCGCGCGGCCCTGGACGCGCGCGTGGGTATCGCGCCAGGCGTCCTTGCCGCTGGCCCTCGCCGAGTGGCAGTCGCTGACGTTCATGCCGCCCGTGTAGGCGACGCGCCCGTCCACCACGACGATCTTGCGATGGGTGCGGAAGTTGGCCAGGCGCGGGCGCCAGCGCCTCAGGCGTACGGCGTTGAAGCGCTCGACCTGAGCCCCGGCGTCGCGCAGCGGGCGGAAGAAGCGCTCGCTGGCCGCCGACGATCCGAAGCCGTCCACCAACAGACGAACGGCCACGCCCGCGCGGGCACGTTCCATGAGCGCGTCGCGGATGCGCCCACCCGCAGCGTCGGGCTCGAAGATGTAGTACTCGAGGTGGACGTGGTGCTCGGCCCGGCCGATGTCCTCCACGATGGCGTCGTACAGGGTGTCACCGTCGCTGAAGATCGTGAGCTCACCCCAGCGGGGGATGGCCGCAGGTCCCCCAGCGGCCACGCAGAGCGCGAGCAGGTCCGCCGCTGGGTGGGAACTCTCGTCCCGACCGGAGTCCGCGGGGTGGGCCGCCGCTTTGCGCGCGGCCGCCTGACCCGCCGCGTGGCGCAGCTTCTTTCGATCGAAGCGTCGAGGGCCGAAGAAGAAGTAGAGCAGCAGTCCGACCAAAGGCAGGGCCGCCAGCGCCAGGATCCAGGCCACCGTCGCTGCGGGCGAGCGACGCTCGAACACGATCCAGACCGAGAGGGTCAGCACCCACAAGACCTCCGTCACCCAGAGCAAGGCGGTCTGATGTTCGAGCATCCAGGCGAAGGCCATGGCGCGCAGTGTACCGGCAGATCAAGCGCTGGTTCGAATCTCTCGAGGCCCATGTGCGCCCGGGGTCGTCTGGCCTATAATGGCGGCTCGGAGAACATCATGACCAGCGTCCAGACCAGTTCCATCGCCACGCCCAACACCTGCCTCGACGAGATCCCGAAGCTCGTCCAGGAGCTGCGCGCCAGCTTCGAGAGCGGCAAGACGCGCCCCATCGAGTGGCGCCGAGGCCAGCTCGACGCGATGCTCGAGCTGGTGCGCGACCGTCAGGAGGACATCCTGGACGCGTTGGCCGCGGACGTGGGCAAGCCGCGCCTCGAGGCCTACGGGGCCGAGGTGAGCTTCATGGTGAACGACATCAATCACGCGAAGAAGCACCTCGCGCGCTGGATGAAGGCCGAGCGCGTGCCCACGACGCTGGTGAACCAGCCCGGCAAGAGCCGCGTTCGCTCGGAGCCGCTGGGCGTGGCGTTGATCATCGCGCCCTGGAACTATCCCTTCCAGCTCGCCATGTCGCCTCTGGTCGGGGCTCTGGCCGCGGGCAACTGCGCCATCCTCAAGCCCTCCGAGGTCGCGCCGGCCACCTCCCGGCTGATCGCAGAGCTCGTGCCCCAATACCTCGACGCGAGTGCTGTGAAGGTGGTCGAGGGTGGCGTGCCGGAGACGACCAAGCTGCTCGAGCAGCACTTCGATCACATCTTCTACACGGGCAATGGTCAGGTCGGGCGCATCGTCATGCGCGCCGCGGCGGAGCACCTCACGCCGGTCACGCTCGAGCTCGGCGGCAAGAGCCCGTGCGTCGTCGATCACACGGCGGACCTCGACGTCACCGCGCGTCGTGTCGTCTGGGGCAAGTTCTACAACTGCGGCCAGACCTGCGTCGCGCCCGACTATGTCTTGGTGGAGGCATCGATTCACGACGCCTTCGTGAACCGCGTGCTGGCGACCATCCGCGAGTTCTGGGGCGACGATCCCCAGAAGAGCCCCGACTACGGGCGCGTGGTCAACGGCCGCCACCTGAAGCGCCTGTTGGGCCTGATCGAGGGCAACACCATCGCCGCTGGTGGTGTCTCTGAAGAGGCCGATCGCTACCTCGCGCCGACGGTGCTCACCGAGGTCTCACCCGACGAGAAGGTGATGCAGGAGGAGATCTTCGGGCCGATCCTGCCCGTGCTCTCCGTGCCCGACGTGGACGCGGCCATCGCCTTCATCAACGCGCGCCCGAAGCCCCTCGCGCTCTATCACTTCTCCGGCGACAAGCGGCTCTCGGAGCGCGTGCTCACGCGCACCAGCAGCGGCGGCGCCTGCATCAACCACTGCCTCATGCACCTCACCGTGCCCGAGTTGCCCTTCGGTGGCGTCGGCGAGAGCGGCATGGGCGCGTACCATGGCAAGGGCTCCTTCGACACCTTCAGCCACAGGAAGTCCGTGCTCAGCCGGCCCTTCGCGATGGACCCGCCCGTCGCCTATCCGCCCTACACGGAGTTCAAAGAGAAGGTGATGAAGAAGCTCTTGTAGCTTCTCCTGCCCAGTGTCGGGTCTCGCTCCCGCGAGATTGACCGTCCGCGCACCTGCCTCCATAGTGGTTCGATGTCCTTCGAACACATGCCGCGCGTGCGCGCGTCTTGTCTGCTCTCGCTCAGCTTCCTGCTCGCCGCCTGCGGTACGACCAGCAGCACGCCGACCGACGCGGGCCTCGACGGCTCCCATGACGCGGGCCTCGACGGCTCCCATGACGCGGGCCTCGACGCCGCGACGACGTCGCTTCGCGCCTGCCCAGGCGTGGCCGACTGTTCCTTGCTGACTCCCGTGGAGGAAGGCTTGCCCGCCTCCGGCGCTGGTGCCGCCGTGGATCAGGTCGCGCTGCGACCATCCGCTTCCACGCGCTCCCAGCTCTTGGTCCACTTCAACGGCAGCGGAGGCACGCCTCTGGGCGCCGTCGCCGATCCCTCTCACAACTTCTTCACCGTCGCGCGCGATGAGGGTCTGCACGTGCTCGCCATCAGCTACCGCAGCGGTCAGGCCATCGCGCTGCTCTGTCCGCCGAGCTCCGCGACGCGCGACGCTTGCTACGAGCCGACGCGGCTCAGCGTGTTGACCGGCGTGCCACAGCCCGGCGCCGCGGCCGCGCTCTCGGACATCACATCCGACGAGGGCGCCTTCACGCGCATCGTGGCGGCGCTGACCACTCTCGCGAGCGCCGACCCCGACGGCGGCTGGGACGACTTCTTGGACCCGAGCGCGCCGGACGCGGAGAGCTCCATCCGCTGGGACAAGCTCCTCGTCTCGGGTCACTCCCAGGGCGGTGGGCACGCGGTGCTCCTGGGCAAGCTCCACGCCGTCGCGCGCGTGATCATGCTCGCGTCGCCCTGCGACAGCGTGAGCGGCGCACCCGCGAGCTGGGTGACGCGCACCGCGGCCTATCAGACCGACGCCTCGCGCTTCTTCGGCCTGGGCGTGGCCAGCGATCGCCTCTGCCCGACGCAGTTCGCCGCCTGGACCGCCCTGGGCATGCCCGCCGCCGCCGGAGACGACACCGCGAGCCTGTGCGCGGGCGTGGACGCCCACGGAGCGCCCGTCGCCTGCGTCGAGAACGAATCCCGCTGGCGCACCATGTTGCGCTGAGGCTCGGCCCGCTCGCGCCTCAGAGCTTGCGCGCGACGTAGAGCGTGAACACGGGGCCGCCCGCTTGTCGGCGGATGAGCCCCGCGCCGCCTTCGATCGTGCCACCGACGAACCACGACTCGCTCACGCGACGCTCCAGCTCGAGCGCGACCCCGAGGTAGCGTGTGCCGTTGCCGACGCCGCTCGGGCTCGTGTGGTTGGGCGCGCTGCCGGTGTCGATGGGCAGGTGTCCGACGAGTCGCGCGCGCAGGCTCAGGTGATCGTTGGGGCTGGCGCCGCCTTCGAGCGCGAACTCGAGCACGTCGTCGAAGCCGCCCGTGCGCCCCGTGAAGCCGATGCCGCCCTGTAGGTAGCCGTGGTCGAAGCCATAGCCGACGGAGGCCTCGCCGCCGATATCCCACACGCCGCTGCCGATGGTCAGCGTGCCGAGGCGCGGGTGACCCGTCGCGCTGCCGTAGACCTCTTGTTGCGGGGCGTCGCTCGCGAGAGGTGCGCGCACGCCCGCTTGCAGCGAAGCCGAGACGCGTCCGCGATGAAAGAAGGCGTAGCGCAGGCTGAGCATGGGATCGCCGGGCGCGACGTGGGCGTGGCGCGTGCCGTCGCGCGCATCCACCAGCGTGTACAGGTGCACGAGGTCCGTCTGCAGGACCAGGGCGAACCCGCGCCCGAGGCCGACCTCGCCGTAGGCCGCGAAGGAGAGCTCGTGGTAGCGATGAAGCGACTGGCCGTGGCCGCCGCCGTCGATGTAGTCGTAGCCGAAGAAGTAGCGACTCCAGAGCTTGAGGTAGCCGTGGCCAGCTTCCGGAGACCAGGCGCCCGCGCTGGCGTGACTCGGTCGCGCGCCGAGCGTGACGAGCACGAGGAGCGCGCTCAACAGCGCCGTCGCGTACCGCCTCAAGGCAGCACGACGCGCAGGCTGAGGGGAGCGTCGCGCAGAGGCGACAGGGTCGGCGATAGCGCGATGGTCGGTGCCGGCGCCGCTCCGTCGCGGTGGCCCGCCGCGTCGAAGAAGACGTCCGACACGATCACGAGCTCGAGGGGCGCGTCCGCCTCCGTGCCCCGGCCGAGCACGGCCAGATCGACGCCGCGCCGTCCGTCGATCTCCCCCACCGCGAAGCGGAGCGGCAGGAAGGTCGCCGGAAAGGAGCGCACGACGCGCAGGGCCATGCGCTCGGCTCCGGGCTCGGTCGTCGGGGCGACGAGGTCGTGGCCCGAGAGCCCGACGACGTCGAGGTCTCCGTCCGACGACGCCGCGGCGAGACCCTCTACGTGTGCCGCGCGCTCGGGATCGGCGAAGGTCAGGGCCTGCACGGCGACCTGCTCACGGGCACCGGCCGCGACGCTGGACCAACCGCCGCCGCTGACGAGCAGTTCGTGGGAGATGGCCGCGGTCTCGGTGGCCTGACGCGTGCCGACCGTCAGTCGTGTGCCCGCTGCCGGCGAGAGCGTCGTCGGACCGTCGAAGCTGCCCGCGCCGTCTCCGAAGAAGATGCGCAGCTTGGGCTCCTCGATGGAGAGGGTGGCGAGGTCGAGGTGTTCGTCGCCGTCGAGATCCAGCAGCGCGAAGTCCAGCCCGCCGCGTCCCACGTCGAGCTTCGCGCGACGCTCCGGGGCCGCGCCGCCACCGAAGACCCAGACCTCGCTCAGGCGGCGACCGTGGGGGTCCGTCGCGTTGAGCGCGATGGGGTCGGCCCCGGGGCTTCCGTCCACGTCGGCCAGCATCACACGTGTGGCCGCGATGGGCGCGAGCCTGCGCCCGGGTGTGAATCCACTGTTCGGATCGCGGCCCACCCAGTCGAGGGCCCCTCCCGCCATCCCGCCCTGGCCCTCGCGCGTGAGCACGAAGCCGAAGAGCAGGTCCACCCGCCCGTCCATGTCGATGTCGCCCGTGGCCACGTCCGCCGCCCGCGCCGACGTGCCGGGGGTCGCGTTGCTCAAGGTGAAGCGAGCCACGCGGCTGATGCGCGCCTCCTCGCCGATGTCCTCGACGGTCAAGAGCGAGAAGGTGTCTCCGCAGCCGATGGCCAGCTCG
Source organism: Myxococcales bacterium (assembly GCA_009992505.1). Taxonomy (GTDB): domain Bacteria; phylum Myxococcota_A; class Polyangia; order Polyangiales; family Houyiibacteriaceae; genus JAADHO01. The sequence continues at coordinate 6,588 of JAACVI010000134.1, read as the reverse complement.
CCCGCGCCCGAATGGAGCACGTCGACCACGGCCAGCACGGGCTCGAAGACGTCGCTGGCGCACACGCGCAGGCGTTGAGCTGCGACTCTTGGGACAGGCGCCGCGGCGACCTGGTTCGATGTCGCCGTGGCTGCGTCCTGGGGCGGCCCCGCGTCCGCGCCAGCGATCGACCCGTTCGCGCCCGCGTCCCCCTGCGCGCTCGCGGCGCCGGCGTCTCCCGCGTCAGCCGCACCTGCGTCGGCGCTCTCGGGGCCATGGCTCGCCGCGCCGGACGCTCCGAAGTTCACATCCGGAAACACGCCCGCTACCAGGGCCACGACACCGAGCACGAGCCAGACGCCCAGCAAGATGCCGACGGATCGCAATCCAACGAGGAACTTCTTCACGCCGCCTTCATAGCACGGTCCGGCGAGCTTTCAGTCCGCCGCGTCGCGACCCGGATCCCGAACGCACATACTCCCGGGATCGAGGCCGTAGAGTTGCGCCAGCGCCTCGTACAGCTCGGGCTCCTTGTGCTTCATCTTGTGCGGGCGTTCGAAGAAGGCCTCCGTCGCCACGGCGAAGAGCTCGGCCGAGTTCGTGCCCGCGTAGTCGCGCAGCATGGAGCGGTGCTTCTTCACGCGCGTCATCTCGGGGCGCATGTGCTCGACCCAGGGCGCGATGGCGTAGGCGCCGAGGCTGTCCGGCACGCCATCCGCGATGCCGTCGGCCATGTCGATCACGTGGGCCATCTCGTGCAGCGCCACGTTCATGCCGTCGTTCTCGTTCGAGAAGCCGCGCCTCAGGGCCTTGGCGCTGAGCAGGACCGGACCCTGGCCATGCACCATGCCGAGCACGTCTCCCTTCGCGCCGACCTCGTAGCTGTCGTCGAAGCGATCCGGATAGATCAACACGTCGCGCACAGCGGGGTAGCGCCACTCCGGTCGCCCGTGCACGAGCATGGCCGCGCCCGCCGCCGTCAACACGCGCAACGTGTCGTCGAGCGTGACCCCGGCGACGCCCTGGAAGCGATACTCCGCCAGGAAGCGCTGCACGTTGCGCTCGAAGCGCGTCCGCTGCTCATCGTCGAGGTTGCGGTAGAATTGGACGCGATGCTCCAGGATGCGTCGGTGGTCCTCGGGGAAGGGCTGCCTCATCGCGCGTCGCAGGCGCAGCGGTCGACGCAGCGCGATCACGAGCCAGACGGCGAGCACCGCGGCGGCGAAGGCGAAGAGCATCGGCCGCTCGCGCTCGACGCCCACGTACACCAGCCCACCTGCCGCGATCAGGCCGAGCACGATCTGCGTCCCGAACAACAGCGCCGACGCGCGCCTCAAGGTCGCGGCTCGTCGAGGTCGTGACCTTCGGGTGGCTGCGGCAAGACGTGTGCTCCGATCAGGAAGGTACGCAGCTCGCGGAAGGTCGCCGACCAATCCGGCGGGCAATCGTTGTGTCCCGCGCGGTAGGTGATGAGGCGTGCGCCAGCCGCTTCGGCCAGGGCTTGGCCTTGCGCGTAGGGCACGACGCCGTCGCGGTCGCCGTGGATCACGAGCGTGGGGAAGCGTCGCTCGCGCACGACGTCACGCGTGCGGTAATGATCGTTGAGCAAGACCCTCGCCAGCGCTTCGGGCACGAGGTACCGCCCCGCCATCTCGTCCAGGGAGGTGAAGGTGCTCATCAACACCAACGCCTTCGGTGGATGTTCGGCAGCCAGAGCACCCGCGACGCCGCCCCCGAGGGAGCGCCCGTGGTAGACGATGCGCGTCTCGTCCACCTCGGGCAGCGCGGCGAGGCGGTCCCGAAAGCGCAGGGCGTCGGCGACGATGGAGGATTCGCGCGGGCTACCGGCCGAGCCGCCGTAGCCGCGATACTCGGGGATCAGCACCGACACGCCGAGCTCGCGATAGCCCTCGAGGGGCCCGGGCCATTGCTCCACCACCTCGCCGTTTCCATGCAGGAAGATCACGGCTGGCGCCGGATGTTCGGCGCTCGCCCCCTCCGCCCGCAGGTAGAGCGCCTCGACCGTGCCCTCGTCCGTCTCGAGGCTCCAGCGCTCGAGTCGCGCCACGCCCGCGACGGAGCGATCCACGCCACGGGTCATGTAGTTCGGGTAGGTCAGAAAGCGTGCGATGCGCGTCATGGCGAAGGGCAGGGTGAGCAGGCAGAGGGCCACGAGCGCGAGCGAGCGGCGACGTCGGGTGGCGAAGAGGCGCGTCAGCATAGCCTCTTCAGCGTACGCGCCTCAGCACAATCGGCTCCCCAGGAAGTGGGCGCACTCCTCGAACACAGGACGCATACGCGGATCGAGCACCAGCCCGATGTGGTCTGGAGGCGGATCCATCTCCTCGCGCGTGATCACGCGCAGCACGCGGTCCGTGCTGCCCAAGAGAGCGAGGAAGCGCGCACCGGCTTCGGGGTTGGCCATGCGTGCGTCGCCTTGGCTGAGAACGGCGAAGACGGGCGCTCGAACACGGCCCAGCGCATTCATGTAGTCGTCCTTGCCCGGGGCGCTGCCGTAGTGACCCGTGAGGTAATGGCGGAGCGTGTCGCGCACGTAGGGCCAGGGCACGCCCGAGCTGCCGAGGCCGAGGGGTTTGGCGTCGAAGTGGCCACGCGGCGCCGTGAAGGCGGCCCACGCGCTCAGGATCGCCCCCTTCTCCAGACGTCGCACGGCCTTCGGTTCGAGCTGTGGCAGCCACTGATTCGCCCCCAGACAGACGAAGGCGTCGGGAGCCAGCGCGGGCTCGAGCCCCGCGGCGATCAGCGCCGTGTGCGCGCCCAGGCTGTGGCCCACATGCGCCAGACCGAGACCCGGAAACCGTGCCCTCGCGGCGCGGAAGAGCGCGAGCGCGTCACCGCGCACGTAGGCATCGTAGCCGAAGCGAGCGCCCTCGCGTGGCAGCGGACGGCTCTGCCCGTGACCGCGCAGATCCATCACCATGCAGGCGATGCCGCGCGCGACCAACGCGCTGGCGAGGCCTGCGCCCCGAGGTCGATCCAGCGTGCGTCGATCCACCCACATGGCGTGCGTGAGGATCGCGGCTGCGCGCGGCTCGCCTTCCGGCAGCAGAAGATCGCCCCGCAGCAGGAAGCCGTCCGCGGTCGTGACCTCGAGCGGCGTTCGCGTCATCGGGCGTCCCTCGCCGGCACGCGTCGCAGGAAGTACATCAGCGCCAGGCTGAGCCCCACGACGGACACGGCCGCGAAGAGCAGGCTGAAGGAGCGGAAGAACAGAAGCCGACTCTCGCTCGCCTCGAACAGATCCTTCTGGATCTGCGCGCCGACGGATCCCGTGTAGCCCAGGGCGTCGGCCAGCGAGATGGAGAAGACCGCCGTGCCCGCGGACCCGGTCGCCGCCATCAAGCGCTCGAAGAGCACGGAGTTGAAGGGCACGTAGATGAGGTAGGAGCCCAGCCCCGTGAGCAGCATGAAGCCCGCGCCGTCCACGACGTGGGCGTCGAGCAGAGGCACGCTGGCGCCGAGCACGACCGCGCCCAGGAGCATCAGCACGAAGGCCGCGACCAGTCCGGCACGATGGCTGCGGAAGATGTTCAACAGGCCGAGCGCGAGCAGGACGCCGAAGGCCACGGGCAATTCCGTGCGCGTGAAGATCGCCGGCGCGGCGCCGAAGCCGAGCTCGGCGAAGAGCTCGACGCCGTAGTTGTCGCGGTAGTCGCGGAAGGCGGTGGCCACGACGTACACGATCAAGAGCAGCACGAGGCCGGGCAGGAAGCGGCGCATGAAGGCGCGTCGCGCGTGGCCGTCCATCGGCGCCCGCTCGTGTCGCGCCGCGATGTCTTCGGCCGTCGGCGCGGGGATCTGATTCAAGAGATAGACCGAGAGCGCGAAGGGCAAGAAGAAGAGCGCGCCCGTGGCCGCCGGCATCCACCCTTCCGAGATGTGCTGGGCGCTCATCAGCCAGCGCCCCACGTCCTTCACCGCGCCGCTGGCCAGGATGAACGACGCGCACAGCCCCGCGAGCCAGGCGTCCGACGTGCGTCGACCTTCGAGGTAGGACACGACCGTGCCCCAGACCATGCCCAGGGGCAGCCCGTTCACGAACATCGCCGGCGCGCCCCACGCAGGCGGCATCGCGCCGAAGGCGACGAGGGCCAGCTCCGACACGCCGATCAGGAGCAGCAGGCGACGCGCGCGTCGCTCGGGCGAGAGCTCGGAGACGAACTTGATGCCCAGGTACTTGCTCAGCGCGTAGCCGATGATCTGACTGAGCACGAAGGCCGTCTTCAGCTCGATCTCCGTGCCGCCGAAGTACGCGCCCTCGAAGTGCGCCGCCGCGAAGGGTTTGCGGAAGGCGTACATGCAGAAGTAGGTCGAGAACGCCGCGCTCACGGCGTAGACAGACAGGACCCAGGGACGAGAGCGTGAGAGCCAGGCTGTGATGCGCATGCCCAAGGCCCGCAGCCTATCAGCGCGGCGGCCCAGATGCGGGTGGATGGCGCGCGAGATCTCATGACCGTGGAAGCGGAAGAGCGCCACACCGACGCCCAGGCCGAAGCCGACCGCGCATCGCCCGCGTTGACGGCGTGACTCCCCAACCGGTATGCGGGCATGCATGCGCGTCCTCAGGCGACTCGGCCTCGGCCACGGTGGGCTCTGGGCCCTTGCCCTCCTGCTGCTCTGGCTGCCGGCCTCGTCCCACGCCGACGATGCGTCCGCGCTCGAGCTGCCCAAGCTGCTGCTGCCGGGTGTGCCCTTCGAGATCAAGCTCGACCTGGGCGCGCAGGCGGCCAATCTCGGGGCCAGCTACCGCGTGCTCGATGGGCCGCGGGATCGGGCGGACGGCCGAGGGGACGGGCGCGTGGTCTTCGACGCGGACGGACGGGCCACGCTGACGGGCCTACGGGTCTCCAGCACGGGCCAACACACGCTCACGGTCGAGGTCCAGGGCCAGCGCCTCACGGGAACGGTCAGCGCCATCCCCGGCTGGCTCTCCGTCCTGCCGCCACTGCTCGCCATCGGTCTCGCGCTGTGGCTGCGTCAGGTGGTGCTCGCCCTCTTCAGCGGCGTGTGGCTCGGCGCGCTCTTCGTGGGCGGCTTCGATCCCTTCCGCGCCCTCTTGCGCGTCGCCGATCACTACGCCGTGGCCGCGGTGGCGGACTCCTCCCACGCCCAGATCCTCGTCTTCAGTCTGCTGCTCGGAGGCATGATCGGCGTCGTCACGCGCTCGGGAGGTGGGCTCGGGCTCGCCTCCTTGGTCACGCGCTACGCCACCACCAGCCGCCGCGGTCAGGTCGTCACCTGGGTCATGGGGCTGCTCATCTTCTTCGACGACTACGCAAACTCCCTGCTCGTCGGCACGTCCATGCGCCCGATCACGGACCGCCTGCGCATCAGCCGCGAGAAGCTCTCGTTCCTGGTCGACGCGACCAGCGCGCCGGTCGCGAGCCTGGCCCTGGTCTCGAGCTGGATCGGCGTCGAGGTCGGCTACATCTCGGACCAGTATCAGGCCCTCGGCATCCATCAGAGCGCCTGGGCCACCTTCATCCAGACCATCCCCTACCGCTTCTACCCGCTGCTCATGCTCTACTTCACGCTGCTCACGGCGCTGATGGGGCGAGATTTCGGGCCCATGCTCACGGCGGAGCGCAGGGCGCGGCGTGAGGGCAAGCTGCTCCGCGACGGCGCCAAGCCCGCGAGCGACTTCGACGACGCCGAAGGCATCCTCGGTGGCAAGCCCGACTGGGTGAACGCGGTCGTGCCCGTGATCACCGTCGTGCTGGTTGCCCTGGGGGGCATGTACCTCGACGGACGCGAGAGCGCGGGCGCAGACGCGTCGCTGGGACAGATCTTCGGCGCCGCCGACTCCCTGCTCGCTCTGACCTGGGCGTCGCTCCTCGGCGGCGGTGTGGCTTTGCTGCTCGCCGTCACGCGCAAATCCCTCCGCCTGGAAGGCGCCATGGACGCCTGGCTCGCGGGTGTGCGCTCCATGGTGCTCGCCTGCATCATCCTCGTGCTCGCGTGGTCGTTGGGCGCGGTCTGCCGCGATCTCTCCACGGCGAACTGGGTGGTCACGGGCATCGGCCCCTGGATGCCACCGGCGCTCTTGCCCAGCGTGGTCTTCCTCGTCGCCGCGGCCGTCAGCTTCGCCACCGGCACGAGCTGGGGCACCATGGCCATCCTCTTTCCCTTGGTCGTGCCCCTGGCCTACCAGCTCGCGGGTGGTGATCAGGCGGTCATGCTCGGCGGCATCGGCTCCATCCTCGCGGGTTCCGTCTGGGGCGATCACTGCTCGCCCATCAGCGACACGACCATCATGAGCTCCATGGCCAGCAGCTGTGATCACGTGGACCACGTGCGCACGCAGCTCCCCTACTCCCTGGCCGTGGGCGTCGTCAGCCTGCTCGCCGGCTCCCTGCCCTGCGCGATGGGCCTGCCTCCCTGGGCCGGCCTCCTGCTCGGCGCCATCGTGCTCTCCCTGATCTTGCGCTTCCGCGGCTCGCTGACCGACGAGGTCGAGCCGCCGCCGCGTGACGAAGCGGACGCCGCCGTCGGCTGAAGCGAGAACGTCGAGCGAGCGGGGAGTTCGCGTCCGAGGAATGGACCCCTCCCTCCCTCGCGTTCGCCTCGCTGGATGACTGACCGATCCCG
>JAACVI010000576.1 GCA_009992505.1 Myxococcales bacterium | reverse complement strand
GAACCGCCCGAGGCGTCCCCCGTCTCCCAGCCACAGTGGTTGAAGCGGAACTCCACCTCGAAGTCACCCGCGCCGCAGCTCATGCCGTTGCTGATGATGAGCTGGAAGTCCATCGTCTTGTCGTCGTGCGAGCTGTAGTAGCCCACGTTGTGCCAGGTCACGATCATCTGGCCGGGGCGCAGCACCCACGCCACCTCGTTGCTGCTCGGATAGGACGCGCCGCGGATGTCCACGTCGGCCCAATAGGGCGCGATCATCGGCTGGCTCGCCACCGGGAAGGCGTTGGGCGTGTAGGTGGGGACGCCTCGGTTGAAGGTGATGTTGCCGTTCGTGTTCACGAAGGCCTGCGTCTGCACCGTGCCGAAGAAGTTCAGACCGCCCGGGAAAGCCGACGTGATGTCGATCGACGAAGAGGAGCCGTCGTCGTTCGGAGGTAGGTGGTCGGTGCCATAGCCGTTCGGGCCACCAAAGCTGTTCAGGAGTGGCACCGCCCGGGCGTTCGCGCCGAACGCACTCCAGGCCAAGGCGGCGGCCAACACGGCCACCGGCAAACGAAATCTCATGGTCGACATGCGAAGCCTCCTCGCCCGTCCCAGGCGAAAACGCAACATAGCAGGCAAAGCCCGCAAATCCCAGGTCATCTCCCAATGGGGAGGAATTGAGGGGGAAGGGGCTCTTTCGTGAGCCTAAGACTCGGTCGAAAACGCAGCGGCTCGGCCACGTTCTTCACCTTCGCCTCGCGCGTTTCCCCGAACGCCTTCGCGTCGTCGAGGGTCAGCACGAACTCTTCCATGCACAGGATCTCGTCGCAGTGGGCCACGCCCTGCAGGCGCGCCGTGTTGTTCATGCCCGAGGAGAAGCCCGTGAAGTCCTCGTTGGGACCGAAGAGTCCGACGAAGAGCGGACAGAAGTTCAGCCCCGTGGCCACGCCGATGGGTGGCTCGAGGTGCTCCAGCTGGGGCAGGCCCTCGGCGGCGCCCAGAGTGCGCGTGTAGTCGCGGATGCGCTCGGCGGCCCGCAGGGCAGCGGCACAACGCGCCTGCGCGTCCATCTCGTAGAAGGGAGGCCCGAAGAGGCCGATCACGCAGTCGCCCACCATCTTGTCGAAGACGCCGCCCTCCTCCCAGAGGATCTGCACCACGCGCGCACCCCAGGTGTTGATCAGCTTGCCGATCAGCGCCGGCTCCTTCAGCACCTGCTCGCTGACCCGCGTGAAGCCGGAGATGTCGCTGAACAGGATGGCCACGTCTTCGAGGCGCGGCTCGAGGTAGCCCGCACGATAGTCGGATGTGCGCAGAAGTCGGTTGGT
>JAACVI010000153.1 GCA_009992505.1 Myxococcales bacterium | reverse complement strand
CGGTGATCAGCACGCGCAGCATGATGGCGAAGCCCGCGGTCTTCACGGCCACGGCCATGAAGGTGGTCGTCGGTGTGGGTGCGCCCTCGTAGGCGTCGGGCGTCCACATGTGGAAGGGCACGGCGCTGACCTTGAAGGCCAGGCCGACCACGATCAGCGCCAGGGCCAGCAGCACGAGGCGCGCGTCGGCGCCACCCGCGGCGAGGACGCGACCGATCTCCACCAGCTCCGTATGCCCCGTCGCCCCGTAGAGCAGCGCGGTGCCGAAGAGCAGGATGGCTGCGGCAAAGGAGCCCAGAAGGAAGTACTTCAGCGCGCCCTCGGTGGCGCGAGTGCTCGTGCGCCGATAGGCGATCATGCAGTACACGCCCAGGCTCATGGTCTCCAGACCGATGAAGAGCGTGATCACGTCCGACGCACGGGCGAGGATCATCGCGCCCAGGGTGCTGAAGATCACGAGCACGTAGTACTCGCCGCGCTCGAGGTGATGCTCCTCGAGGTAGCCACCCGCCAGCAGGGTCGAGAGCGCCGCGCCACCGCAGATGACGACGTCGGAGAAGAGCCCCGCGTGGTCCACGGCCAGGAAGGCGCGCACGGTGGCGGGCATCTGGTCGGGCTGCACGCCCGCCACAAGAGCGACGACGCTGATCAGCCCCGCCATCAACAGGGCCGTCGTGGTGACGCTCGCGAGCTCGGCTCGACCGGGCGCGAAGGCGTCCACCAGCATGATGCCCAGGCCGGTGAGGGCCAGGATCCCCAGCGGAGCGAGCAAGAGCCACTCGTTCATCGCGCACCTCCAGCCGCGGCGGCGGCGACGCTTGGGGCGTCATCCCCCTGCGCGACGGCGTCCGCCGGCGGAGCGTCTGCGGGAGCCTCGGGTTCGCCCCAAAGCCTCAGGGAGTCGTCGCTCTTGCTCGCCTCGTACTTGGCGTTGAAGTCTTGCACGAAGCCGTTCACGGCGTCCTCCGAACGATCGAGGAAGGTCGCGGGGTAGAGGCCGATCCAGAAGATCAGCGCCATCAGCGGCAGCAGCGCGGCGACCTCACGGAAGGTCAGATCCTTCAAGGTCTCGTTGGCCTTGTGGGTGATGGGACCCCAGAAGATCTCGAGCACGGCGTGCAGCATGTAGACAGCCGCGAAGATCACGCCCGTCGCGGCGAAGAGGGTGAAGACGCGGCCCCAGGGACCGAAGCCGACCTCGGCGTTCGAGGTGAACGTACCGACGAGGATCATGAACTCTCCGACGAAGCCGTTGGTCCCCGGCAAGCCGATGGAGCTGAGGGAGACGACCACGAAGAAGAGCGCGTACCAGGGCATGACCTTGGCCAGGCCGCCGAACTCGCTGAAGAGCCGCGTGTGGCGACGCTCGTAGATGACGCCGACCAAGATGAAGAGCGCGCCGGTGGAGACGCCGTGGTTGAGCATCTGCAAGAGCGAGCCGTTGACGCCGTGGTTCGTCATGGAGAAGAGGCCGAGCGCGATGAAGCCCATGTGGCTCACCGAGCTGTAGGCGACGAGCTTCTTGGCGTCCTTCTGAACCCAAGCCGCCCAGGCGCCGTAGATGATGCCGATGATGGCGAAGAGCGCGATCGTCGGGCCGATGAGCTGACTCGCCAGGGGGAAGAGCGGCATGGCGAAGCGCAAGAAGCCGTAGGTGCCGAGCTTCAGCATCACGGCCGCCAGGATCACCGAGCCACCCGTCGGCGCTTGCGTATGCGCGTCGGGCAACCAGGTGTGGAAGGGGAACATCGGCACCTTGATGGCGAAGGCGAGGATGAAGGCCAGGAAGAGCCAGATCTGCGTCGCGCGCGGGATGATCAGATGCCTGAGCTCGAGCAGGTCGAAGCTGTAGTGCCCTGACGCCTCGTGATAGGCGCCGACCAGATACAGGATGGCGACCAGCATCAAGAGGCTGCCGACCATCGTGTAGATGAAGAACTTCACGGCCGCGTAGACGCGCTCCGGTCCGCCCCAGACACCGATGATGAAGTACATCGGCACCAGCATCAGCTCCCAGAAGACGTAGAAGAGGAAGACGTCGAGGGATATGAAGGCGCCGAGCATCGCCAGCTCGAGCAGCAAGAACGAGAGCGCGTACTCCTTCACCTTGGTCGTAATGCTCGTCCAGGAGACGAAGAGCGCGATGGGCGTGAGCAGGGTGGTCAGGAGCACCAGCCAGAGCGAGATGCCGTCGACGCCCAGGTGGTAGGAGATGCCCCAGGTCTCGATCCAGCTGACCTTCTCGACGAAGTGGTAGCCACCGTCTGTGTAGTCGGCGCTCAAGAGCGAGAAGCTCAGCCCGAGCTCGGCGAGCATGAAGCCCACCGAGGTCAGGCGCAGCGCGCGCGCCCACTGACGCGGCATGAAGAACACGACGAATGCGCCGAGGGCGGGCACGCCGAGCAGCAGGCTCAACAAGTGGTCGCTGTTCATCGGAGCACCTCGTCCGTCGCGGTCGTGAGCCGGGCCTGGGCGGGTTCGCTGCGTTCAGGGGGCACGTTGACCACCAACTCCAGACTCTCGTGGGCGCGGTTGCCGAAGGCGTTCTCGACCTCGACCGTGGCCTCGACCAGGCCTCGAACGGCGATGTCCGTGCGCGACGTCTCGGGACGTCCGACGATCACGTGATCGCCGATGCCGAGGTGGACCTCCTCGTCCGCGATCGCGCCGTGAGGCGTGGAGAACACGGCCGAGTTGCGGCGCAAGACGATCTCCGTGCCTTCCAGGCGCACGCTGGGCAGCGTGGCGTCGCCGGTGGGATCCTCCATCCAGCCCGCGGGCAGGAGCGAGGCAGGCAAGGGTCGCGGCTCTTCGGTGACCAGCACGCGCGCGTCGTCACCATCGGGTTGGGCGATCAGAAGCACGCGGCCGCGCAGCGCGGAGAAGGCGTACTCGTGGCTCGGGCTGCGTTCGGCGCCGAAGCCCTCTTCGCTTCCCTGCGTGGGTGCGTCCCAGGTTCCGTCCGAGTCGAAGTCCCAGCGATAGGCGTAGCCCATGCCGGCGGCCGCCTCGAAGTGGGCCGTGGCGCCTTCGGCTTGGCCCTCGAGGTTCGGATGCGGCGTGACGAAGAACCAGCTCACGACGGCCAGGCCGACGGTCATGACCGCGCCATAGGCGTAGACGCGACCGTTCTGGATGCGCGTGGCGACGAAGCCCGAGAGCAAGGCGAGCTTGCTCGGGATGCGCGTCAGCAGCATGTCGACGAAGGTCTGATCGATCCAACCGACGAAGGTGGCGAGGCCGGCCAGCGGGCCGAGGATGACGCGCTGATAGAGCTCGTCCACGCGCCACTTGTCCGCCATCAGCTGGTAGAGCCGACCCGGCATGGCGTCGCGGAAGCGATCGTCAGCGCGGTTGTAGTAGAGCTTGTAGGCGGCGCCGATGCCGACCGCCATGGCGAGGACACCGGAAGCGAGCGCGGTCCAGTACGCGATCGTGAGACCCGACTCCTCCGCGCCCTCGGCGCCTTCAGCCGCGGCGTGCACGCTCGCGATGGAGTGGCCCATCCAGCCCTGCCACCAGTTGGTCAGGTGCCACTCCGTGGGCAGGCCGAGCAGGCCCAGCGACACCGCGCCCGCAGCGAGGATGATCAACGGCCAGGTCATGGTGTCCGGCGATTCGTGCGGATTCGGATCGTAGGCGTGGTGATCGTGAGCGCCATGGGCGGCGCCCTCCTCACCCGTGCTGCGGTACTCGCCAGTGAAGGCGAGGAAGTACATGCGGAACATGTAGAAGGCCGTCATGGTGGCGGCGAGGGTGAGCGCGACGAGCACGAACCCGCCGACCCAGTTGGCGCTGAGGGGTTCGGGCGAATAGGCGAGCTCGGAGGCGCCGAGCAGGATCCCGTCCTTGGAGAAGAAGCCCGCGAAGAGCGGCACGCCCGCGATGGAGCAAGCCGCCAGCAAG
>JAACVI010000152.1 GCA_009992505.1 Myxococcales bacterium | reverse complement strand
CGATGCGCGTGCGATGCGCACAGCCTCTTCGGCGTCCGTGGCCGCGGGCTTGCCGGCGGCGAGCGCCTCGACGATCACGCCGAGCAGCCGTCCGCCGACGCGGGGCGAGGTGATGACCTCCCAATCGCCGATCTGGATCCGGCGTGGAGGCAGGACGAGGACCTTGGCCGCCTCGACGTCCGCGGGTGAGAGCAGACCACCCTGTGCGGGGCCGAAGGCCGCGAGCATCTGCGAGAGCACGAGCGGAGGCGTCTCGCCCAGGCGCCCGAAGTCCGTGAGGATGGCCGACAGCGCCGGGTTCATGTGCAGCTCGCCCGGCTGCGGCACGCCACCGTGGGCGGAGTAGAGCGCGCGCGTGTCTGCGTCGCGGTCGACGATCGGCCAGAGCAGCTCGAAGACCCAGCAGGTCTCGGCGGCCATGGGGATGCCGAGGCGAGCGATGCGCGCGGCGGGCTCGACCAGATCGCTCAGCGGCAGCGTCCCGAAGCGCGCGGCGGCGAGGGCCAAGCCAGGCAGCGCCAAGGGCACGGCGGCCGAGCCACGTCCGACGTGGAAGGTCTGCGTGGCCGAGCCGAAGTCCACCACCACGCCCTCGAAGTCGGGGTCGTCCGGCACGCCACCGCGGCCCGGTGTGTCCGAGAAGAAGTCGACGACCGCGGGCTCCTGGTCCCGCAGCGCGACGGTCATCATGCCCGAGCCGCCTGCGCTCGCGAGCAGCGGCTCAGCGACGAAGGAAGCGAGGGCAGCGGCGACTACGGCGTCGACGGCGTTGCCGCCAGCGCGCAGCACCTCGGCGGCGGCTTCAGCGGTATAGGGATTTCCTGCGGAGACGACGCCATGCACGGGCGCGAGTCTGCATCAGGTTGGCCGAAGTCGCCATTTCGGGACCTGTTCGCACCGTGCGCACCTTCACCAGTCGACGTTCTGGATAGCCGCCCAGCTGATCAGCTCGCCGGCGCTCCGCGTCTGCGTTTCGTCTCCGCCATACACGACGCGGCGGATGATCTCCGTGACGCCAGGCTGAGCCTGCATCTGCTCGGTGAAGGCGGCGAGGTGTTTGAAGAACGACCCGTTCGTCGTTGCGCCGGACTTCGCCTCCACCGCGATCAGCCGAGGACCCGCCTCGACTACCACGTCGACTTCGAGCCCACGCGTCAACCGCACGTGACTGATGCGCGCTTCGAGCCCTCGATGAACGCGAGCCTTGAAGATCTCCGAAGCGACCCAGCTCTCGAACACTGCGCCGCGCAGCGGGTGAGTCACGAGCTGCGCGGCCGACTCGATGCCGAGTAGGTAGCAGACGAGGCCCGAGTCGATGAAGTGGATCTTCGGCGCCTTCACCCACCGCTTGCGGAAGTTGGCGTGCAACGCGGGCGCGCGGAAGATGAGGAAACTCGTCTCGAGCACGGAGAGCCACGCTTTGGCCGTGTTGTGGCTGACGCCCACATCGGCACCGAGATCCGAGAGGTTCAGCTCCGCCGAGGTGCGCCCGGCGGCGAGGCGCACGAAACTAGTGAACGTCCCGAGCTCACTGACTCGGAGCAGCTGACGCACGTCCCGCTCGACATAAGTGGCCACGTAGTCTGCCAGCCAGCGGCGAGGCGGGATCCCGCGGTCGAGAATGCGCGGATAGGCGCCGGCGAAGAGCGTCTCCCACAGCGTCTCCGGCGCATCGTCGAAGCGCAGCAACTCCTCACGACTTGGCGGGAGCAGGTGCAGCACGGCCGTGCGTCCTGCGAGGGACTGGGCGATCTGATCGCTGAGGGCGAAGTGCTGCGAGCCGGTCAGCACGAAGCGCCCCGGCGTTGGATCGTCATCGACTCGCTGTTGGATGTAGCTGAGCAGCTCCGGGGTGTGCTGCACCTCGTCGAGGATGACCCCGCCGTCGAACTGCGCGAGAAAGCCCCGCGGGTCGTCGGTCGCGAAGCGCCGATGGTCAGGTGCCTCGACGCTGACGTACGCGTGATCGTCGAACACGCGGCGGCAGGTGGTGGTCTTGCCGCTCTGGCGCGGTCCAGTGACCGTGACCACCGGATAGAGCGTCGCAGCCTCGCGCAGGTGCTCCTCGATGGTCCGAGTGATCACGCACGGATTGTAAGTGCGATTGCCAATCGGTGCAATACACCCGGCGCACGGGACATCCGAACGTCACCCCCGCGCATCCGGTGAACCCGGATCTACTGGATGCGCAGCAGGGCCTGGGCCATCTGGTATTCGAAGAAGCTGACCATGCCCGACTGGACGACGCGCTCGAGGAAGGAGCGTCCACCGTCGGTGTCGCCTGCGGCGAGTCGACGCGCGCCTTCGTAGAAGTTGGCCTCCGCGTGCTCTCCGTCCGAGTCGGCGCTGCGCCACAGCTCATCGAAATCGAGCTCGCCCACACCGAAGCCCGCGAGCTTGGCGTACCAGCCCTCGCCCTGCGCCATGTCGTTGAGCTCGCCCGACACCTCGGCCGGCACGGCTACGTGTGCGCGCCCCGCGATCGCCGCGACCCAGAGGCCGAGGTAGACGCGCCACTCGGGCGCGAGCGAGGCGTCGCGCAGGGCGCGATGGTAGATCTCGAGCGCGAAGTCGACATCAGGCTCGCCGGACACGAGGTAGATCAGCGGCGTCGCGTAGACCTCGAGCACGCTCGAACCCGCAGCCATGGCCTCGGTGAAGGCGGCCTTGGAGTCGTTCGCGCGACCGAGCCTGGCGAGCAGGATGCCGCGACGAAGCTGCGCCAGAGCCAGGGGCGCGTCGTGGAGCGAACCGATGGCGCCGTCCCAGGCGGCGAACGCCTGCTGGTACATGCGCGTCGCCTGCGAGGCTTCGCCCTGCTGGCGGTAGACGTCTCCGAGATGTTCGAGGATCTCGGCGCGCTTCAGCGCGTCACTCGCGGCTCGCTGAGGCGTGAGATCGAGCGCTTCACGATAGAGCCTCAGCGCCGAGTCGAGATCGCCCGTGCGCTCGTCCAAGAGCCCGAGCTGGAGGATCGCCTCGGGAGCGCGATGCGCCTGGATGCTGGCCTCGAGATGTGTGCGAGCCTGTGCCGGACGACCCGCGTGGGTCTCGAGCACGCCCATCAGGTAGTCGAGCTGCCAGGGTTCGACCGACGGCGGCGAGTCGGGGAAGCGCTCGTGACGCGCCTCGATGATCTGCCGGGCGTGATGCGCGAGCGCGCGCGCCTGATCGGGATCGGAGTCGAAGAGACCGTTCTCGATGAAGGCGCCGATCTTCTCGAGCGCCTCGTCGTACAGGGAGGCCTCGTCGGGCGCGAGGCGGATCGCCTCGGCGTACCAGGCCGCGGAGTCGGCGTAGCGGTCCGCGTCACCGGCCACGACCGCGAGGCAGACGGCGAAGCGTGGATCATCACCGAAGCGTCGATGGCCGAGCCGGCACAGGCCGAGGGCGACTCGGGGTCGCGGCTCTCGATAGGCCTGGGCGAGCTGGATCAAAGCGTCCGCGCCGTCGTCACCCGTCGAGCGAGCCTGGTTCAACGCTTGCTCGAGGCGCAGGCCGGTCTCGTCGCCGCTGCCCATGGCGTGAACCTTCTGCACCGCGGAGGCGACGAGACCGTATTGCAGGTAGACCGCGGCCACATCCAGCGGCGCGAGCCGCATCAGCTGGCTCGGCAGCGCGCTCATGGAGCGCATCATGCCTTCGGGATCCTGCTGAAACGCCGTGACCACGGCGTCACGTCGCTCCACGTGCAGCTGTGCGAGGGTGTCGAGCACCTCGGGTGCGGGCGAGAGCTGCGCGTGCTCGTCCCACACGTCGATCAGGCGCGTATAGCGTTCGAGCGGGTTCGGCATGTGGCTGCGCGCGTCGCGCCCCCAGGCTGCGACTTCCGCATACTGCGCTGTCAGCGCCTCGTCCTCGGGGTGGAGGCAGCGCAGCAGATAGAGCGCCGAGAGCACGCGCGCCTCGTCTCCTCGGGGC
>JAACVI010000133.1 GCA_009992505.1 Myxococcales bacterium | reverse complement strand
CCCGCTCGCAAGGCGCGAGGAGCGAGCATACCGGGGGTATGTGAGCGACGAGCAACGAAGAGCGGGGATGGATCGGCGCAGGAAGGCCAGCTTATTTCGCGGCGGACGCTTAGGCAGCGAGTCCGACACCGAGGCGCGTCCCCAAACCCGTAGTGTGCTGCGCGCCCGTAGTGACGGAAGTGACGACGAGCGTCCCCAGCACGGCTCAGCCTTCGGGGGCGGAGATGGCGCTGAAGTCCTCTTCGCCTCGGCCGGCGGCGATCTCTTCGTCCACGCGCGCGAGAATCGCATACGCGCGCTGCGGGCGCTATTCCTCGGCGCGGGTCGCGGGCGCTGTCTCGGGCTCCGCGCCTGCGCGCCTGCGTCCGAGGAAGAGTAAGGCGAAGAAGACGCTCGCCAGCGCATAGCCCAGGGCTTGCTTGCCGCCGATGAACAGGCCGATGTCGGTCACGGCGCCAGCTGCCGTGAGGTGGCCCGAGTGGATGAAGCCAAACAGAGCCAGCGCGGCACCGCCGATCATCCACAGCGCGGCGCGACCGAAGCGTTGATCGATGAGCTCGGCGCTGGCGGCGGACCAGACGATGCCGGAGAGCATGAAGCCTTGAGAGAGGGCGATGAGTCCGGGCAGGTGCATGCCGGCCATCGCGAAGGCGCCCGGGTCTGCGTACACGGCGCTGGCCGCGGCGGCGTCGCCATGCGTCGCGGCGCCCACTGCTTGGCCGAGGATCAACACGCCCCAGGCGGCGATGGCGGGGAAGAGACCGATGGCCACGGCGGGGGCGTGGCGCGCGGGCGTGGCGGTGAAGGCCTGCGCCGTGATCACGACGCCGACCCAGAGCACGATGGCCATGCCGGCCTCGATCGGCACCAGCGCGGAGATCAGCGCCGTCAGTCCGAAAAGCGCGAGCACGGTGAAGAGCAGGCCGTTCAGGATCGAGTAGCCCGAGCGCGCGCCCAGTGCCTTCCAGCCCGGATGGCCGATGTAGATCGTGGTGGGGAAGCACGATCCGAAGGTGGCCGCGAGGATCGAGCCCAGGCCGTTCACCAGCAGGCTCGGCAGCGTCGGGTAGCTGTCGCCGGCGGCCTCCGCGGACTCGATGTTCTGCAGCGAGCCGAGCACGTTGAACAGACCCATGGGCAGCATCACGGGCACGAAGAAGCGCAGGAAGAGCGGATGCGAGAAGCCGGCGATCACGTCACCGATCACCGGCAGGGGCAGATGGAAGGAGACGGCGTGGGCCGCCTCGCTCAGCCCCGCCATGCTGACGGGCGAGGGCTGACCGAGGCCCGCGAGGATCCACGCCATCGTCGCGCCCAGGCCCACGGCCCACGCGCCTCCCGGGATGCGGAAGGGCAGCTTGGCCTTGCCGAAGTAGGTCGCGAGGATCACCGCCAAGGGCAGGATGGCGAGCATGGGCCGCTCGAAGGTGCGCACCGCGAAGTCGATGGCGATGAAGCTGATGGCGATGCCGGCCAGCGTCGCGAGCAAGGCGGCGCGCGGTGTGGCGCGACGGATGCGCTCCGCGACCAGGCTGCCCAGGCTCTCGATGATGCCTGAGACGAGACAGGCGGCGAGGCCGATCTGCCAGGCGACTTCGGCCGCGCGCTCCGGGCTGGCGCCGCCGTCGAGAGCCGCGAGCTTCACGGGCAGCATGACCAGGAAGACGTACGCGAAGAGCGAGACGGTGTTGATGCCGTAGGGCAGGGCGGTGACGTCCGTGCGCCCCTCGCGCGCCGAGAGCTTCTGCGCCTGCCAGGCGTAGAAGAGATTGCCCGCGAGCAGGCTCATGGCCGCGCCGGGCAGGACGCGCGACGCGATCAGCTCCGCAGGGAAGCCGAGCACGGCGCCGCACAGCAGCATCACGAGCAAGAACTGGATCAGGTTGTCGACGGCCAGCCCGAAGAAGCCGTCGAGATCTTCTGGGACGAAGAGCGGCTGCGGCCGCGTCGTGGCCTTTTCCATTTGGCGCTGACTCCATCACGAAGCGCGCGCTTGCGCCAGCGTGGGCAGCAGGTCGCCGAAGCGGCGCTGCGTACGCGCCACTGACGCGTGCATGCGTGTGGCGTCACCTCGAGAACCAGCACCACGCCCGGGAGGGACGGCTACGGAACGGACACGGATCGCTCGTGGTCAGCCGAAGATGCGGTACAGCGCGACGTCTCGCGTGATCGCCCTCGCGACGCTCGCCCTCGCACTCGCCTGCGCTTGAGGCGGGAGCTCCACGCCCAGCTTCGTCGACGCGGGGGTCGCTGCCCCTGTGATCGGCATGTGCGATCCCGGTCGCGTGCGCCCGCCGGGCGATTATCCCCTGCTCGGCGGGGACTGCACGACCGACTCGGACTGCGTGGACGGGGTGAATGGGCGCGGCCGCCGCCCCGATGCGTACACTCACTGCACGTACGACGGTTGCTTCGCTGACGCGGACTGTCCCGTGGGTGAGCGCTGCGCATGCGGAGCTGGCCCACAGGACGGAAACTTCTGCCTCGTGGACTATTGCGGCGACTGCGCGGCGGTCGACTGCGCCATCTCTTGGAGCTGTCGGGGCCTCCAGTACCCCGCGGCGCTGCGATGCCACACCGCAGACGATACGTGCCGGACTGAAGCCGACTGCGACGAGAGAGGTCAGGTCTGCACGCACGAGCCGGAATTTTCGAGTGGCCCGCCCACGCTAGGCTGGCGCTGTGCTTCGCCCTGGTGCATCAGCCCGTGGTCCGCGCCTGCAGCGACTGTGGGGTGGCCGAGTGCGCGGTCTCCTGGGGCTGCGCCGGTCATGTCGACCGCGACCCTGGCGGCGTCCAGAGCTTCGAGTGCTACACGCCGGACGACAGCTGCCGCACGGACGCCGACTGTGCTTCGGGTGAATTCTGCACGCCTGGTCCGCGCGACATCACCGAGCGCGAGCCGCCGGACCCCAGTTGGCATTGTGCTTCGGTTAGGTGCGCTTCTGACGACCCCAAGCTGGGCCGCGACGATGGGCCCACAGCGTTCCGCGCGGGACCAGTCCTCGCGCCCACGGCCAGATGGAGTCGTCGCTCCTACGGACATGGGTGGCTGCGCGCCCACGGTCAGATGTCGACGACCGCATGGCGACGACGGCATGTCGGCGCGCGACCTGCGTTGTGTGCCGAGGGCGGGGCGTCTACCTTTCGGGCATGAGACGCTCCTCCTTCACTTTCTCGACGCTCCTCTTCGCTCTCGGCCTGGCCCTGGGCTGCGGCGGCTCCTCCTCGCCGACGGACGCTGGCCTGGACACGGGCACCGCCGATGCGGGCGTGGACGCCGCGCTGGACGCGAGCGCGGACAGCGGCACGGACGCAACGGTCGACTCGGCCCTTCCCACGGGCGACGTCTGCGACGCCATGGGCCTGCCGCGGGCGGAGTTGTTGGCGGGCACAGGCTCTGCCTATGGTGACGTGGCGGGTGACTTCACCGTGGACACCCTGTCGGGTGATCCCTGGACTCTCAGCGAGCATTTCAGCGGCTGCGAGAGCTACGTCTTCTTGAACTACGCGGCGGTGGCCGACGGCGACACGCTCTGGGCTTCCTTCCCGGACAGACTCATCGCCAACGCGCCCGCCAACGTGCACTTCTTCTTCACCTCCTACGAGCGGGACGCAGCTGCAGCGCGCACGCGCGTCGAGGCCATGCGCACGAACATCGAAGACGCGCTCACTCGCGTGGACGCGACCACGGCCGAGGCCTTCCGCCGGCGCGTGCACTACGTCACGACGCCGCTGCTCGACATCGAGGGTAGCGTCGGGGATCGCGCCCGCGCCCAATCCGGCATCGCGCTCGCCTTCGCCATCGCCCGCGATCAGCGCTTCGATCCCGTCGGCTCCCTGGCGCAGGTCACCTCCGTCGGCTTCGTGAGTCGTCTGGTCATGGCCGCCTACCCGGGGCAGTTCTACAACTACCGCGCGGCGCTGCGGGAGCGCTTGGCGGCTGAACCGACGCCCACCGTCGTGCCCGTGATGGCCGCGGAGACCGTCACCGACCGCATCTTCGATCGGCCCATCACCCTGCCCGACGCCGCCGCCATGGCCGGCTTCGACACCATGGAATTCGACGTTCAGATCACCTGCCACGCCGACGCCCGGAACTGCTCCGAGTGGGACCGCATCGCCGACATCGAGCTCTGCATGAACGACGCCTGCGACGAGACGCGTGAGCTCGTTCGCTGGATCACGCCGTACGCACGGCCGGGCCGCCGACGCTGGGTGATCGACGCCACGCCCTTCCTCGGTCTCTTCGTCGACGGCGGCGCGCGTACGCTGAAGGTGGTGATGGGCCCCTCGTGGGAGGCCGCGACCGAGCGCGAGGTGAACATCGACATGCGCCTCTTCCACGCCGGCGCGACGGATACCTCGACGGATGTTCAGCGGGCCTTCACCGGCGGCACCTTCGACGCCACCTACAATGACCTGCAGCTGCCCTTCCACTTCACGCCTCCCGCGGGCACGACGCGGGTCGAGCTGGTGGTGCTGATCAGCGGACACGGCCAGACCGCCGGCGACAACTGCGCCGAATGGTGCAACCACGAGCACGACTTCACCATTACCGGCCACGCGCCACACCACGTCTCCTTCGACGGCCAAGCGGGTACGGCGATGGGCTGCGCCGCCAAGACCAGCGAGGGCGTGGTCCCGGGCCAGTACGGCAACTGGGCACCGGGTCGGGCGGCCTGGTGTCCGGGCCTGCCCGTGCCTGCGCGACGCATCGACATCACCTCGGACGTGGACCTCACGGGGGACAACGAGCTGAGCTACGAGGGGAGCTTCGCCGGGGGCGCGCCACGGGGTGGGGACATCGACCTCTCGGCCTACGTCGTCAGCTATCATTGACCCGCAGTAGACGGCTCCCGCGGGGTCACGAACTTGACCCGACGCCCGCCTCCCGTCACCTTGAAGGGGTGGTTCGCTCCCACATTCTCCGGTCACCCCTGACGACCCTGCTCCTGGGTTGCGGCGTGCTGTCGAGCTTTACCTGTGCCTACGGGGTCGCAGCGGGCGACGCCCGCCATGCCGTGGTGCCGACGACCAGCGGCGCTTCCACGCCCGGCACCGTCGCGTCGGCGAACGCCGGCACGCGCCTCGGTGCGGCGGACACCCGGGCACCGATGGTGGTCTCCGGTGATCAGAGCGGGCGGCTCTTGCACGCGCCCGACCTGACGGAGAATCCCTTCGGCTTGCCCATCCGCATCGAGGACGCGGACGGACACTCGATGGATCATCTGCACGCGGCCCTCGCGCGCGCGGCTCGCGGCGAGGGTCAGGCGCGCTTGCTCTTCTGGGGTGCGTCCCACACCGCCAGCGATCTCTACACCGGCTACCTGCGCCGTCAGCTCCAGGCTCGCTTCGGCGACGCCGGTCACGGCTTCGTGCTGCCGGTCCAGCCCTGGCGCAGCTACCGTCAGGACGGGGTGCGCGTCGAGAGCAACGGCACCCGCTGGGAGCCCCATCGCATCCGCGCCCACAGCCGCGACGAGGATCGCTTCGGCGTCGCGGGCGTCTACGTCGAGACGGATCGGGCGGGCGCCTTCGGCCGCGTGTCCACCGCGGATTCGGGCGACATCGGTCAACAGGTCGGCCTCTTCGACCTCTATTATCTCGACCAGCCGGACGGCGGCACCTTCGACGTCTTCATCGACGGTCAGCGCCAGCGCCGCGTGCGCACCCGCGCGGACACGGCCAGCGACGCCTACGCCACCTTCCACGTCCCCGACGGCTCCCACAGCTTCGAGGTGCGCTCGAACGGCACCGGTCCCGTGCGCATCTTCGGCGTCGCCATGGAGCGTGAGCGCCCCGGCGTGATCGTCGACACCTTGGGCATCAACGGCGCCCGCGCTCGCTCGCAGCTCTTATGGAACGACGAGACCTACCGCGACCAGCTCGCGCGGCGTCGACCCGACCTGGTCGTGCTCGCCTACGGCACCAACGAGAGCGGCGACGACTCCCCCATCGAGCACTACGAGGCGAAGCTGCGCGAGGTGATCGGTCGCGTACGCGAGGTGGTGCCGAATGCTTCGTGCCTGCTGATCGGGCCCAGCGATCGACCCGTCGAGATCGAGCCCGGCGTGTTCGAGGACCGTCCGCGCACGGCGCAGGTGGTCGAAGTGCAGCGGCGGGTCTCCATCGACCTCGGCTGCGGCTTCTACGATCTCGTGGCATTCCAGGGCGGACCGTTGAGCATGCTCGAGTGGGCGGCGGCCGATCCTCCCTACGGCGCCCCCGATCACATCCACTACACGCGACGCGGTTACGAGCGGCTGGGCGAGACCCTGCTCGAGGCCCTGATGAGCGGCTACTCGGGACCGGCGTCCGGAGGCGCCCCATCGATCGCGCCGGACGCTTCGCCCGCGTCGACGGGCACGGCCACTGCGGCCGCCGAACCTGCGTCCCCGCCCGCGTCCGCTCCCGGCCCTGGCTGAACCGGCCCTGCGGGCTGCGCGGCGAGCCATCGGGCGAAGCCCTCGAGCATCGCCTTGACGAACATGTGGGCGATGACCTCGTAGCCCGCCGGCGTGGCGTGGCGGAAGTCGCCCAACGCCAGGCGCGGGTGCGCGTCGTACCAGCGGCCCATGGCGCCTTCGCCGCCCATGGCCTGCCAGGTGTCGAAGAAGGCGCAGCCACGGCTGCGTGCGGCGGCGCGTTGGGCGGCGACGATGTCCGGGATGCTCGCCATGGTGACCACGCGGCGACGGCTGCCCATCTCGCCCTGATCGAGCGGCGCGAACACCAGGCAGCCCAGATCCTCGCGACCCGCGCGCATGCGATCGATCACCTCTTCGTAGCTGGCCTGGTAGTGGTCGGGCTGGATGTTGTCGGCCGCCTCGTTGCCCCCGAAGCCGAGCACGACGAGGTTCAGGTCGCGCTGGCGAATCTGCGCCTGCACGTGCGCCGGGTCGAAGTTCAAGAGACGGGTGGCGCGCGCACCCACGAGACCCAGGGAGTCGTAGACCGCGCCCGGCCCATCGCGCTCCATCACCACACCGTAGAGCCGCAGGCCTCCGTGACCCCCGAAGCGCAGCTCGAGCCGATGCGGTCCGTCGGGCACGGCGAAGGTGACGATGCCGTCCGTCTCCTCGTCGGCTCGCGTCGGCGTGTACTGCCAGGGCCCGCTGTCGACGCGGGTCTTGATCGAGCCGCCGTGCGGATAGCGCTGGAACAGGATCTGGAAGCGCGAGACGCGCCCTCCGACCGGTGCGCTGTCGTCGGTCTCGAAGGTCGCCCAGGAGGTCGGTCGCGTGCGGAACTGAATGCCGCCGTAGCCGTAGAGCCCGCCGCTGTCCTGGTTGCGCACGATCTCGCGCAGCATCCAGTCGCTGCTGGAGTGGGCCTTCACGTCGCGGTGCATGTAGGGCAGGTAGCCCTTGCTGATCAGCGTGAAGCCGTGGCCCGCGTCGCCGAAGCGTCGCTGGAGATCACGCCGCACCGTGTAGGTGATCAGATCCGTGGCGATGGACGAGTCGCCGTAGTGGCCGATGCGCGTGATCGCGTCCGCGTCTCCCATCGCCGTGCGCCGTAGCGCCTCGTAGAAGGGCGTCATGCCTCGATCGCCCACGTCCTCGATGTGGATCTCGATACCCGCGTACTCGCTGGGGTCGATGCGCAGGCCGCTGCGCCGTGGGCCGTGCTCGTCGCCTAGGTTGTCGGCCACGCTGGCGCCGAGATCGTGGGCGACGCGCGCGGAGTCGTGACCGCCGGTCTCGTCGTATTGGTCGCCCGCGCCGGCCCAGGCAGGCAGGCCTAGATCTCCCCAGCCCTGGAAGATTCGCACCAGCGGCACGGGCTCGCCCGTCTGCCACGGCCGCAGATTCCAGCTCTCCGGCAGCACGTAGGTCAGCGCGATGCACGCGGCGAAGGCCAGCACCGACGACGCCATGCGCAAGAGCGCCCTGTTCGTCGTGTCGACGTCCTTCTCGCTTGGCGTGCGGGTGGGATCCATCAGAATTGGAAGTAGATGTAGGGGACGGCGTCGCTGCTTGCGACCAGGGAGAGGAGATAGACCACGCCCGCGAGCGCCAGGCCCTGCGTCCAGGGCGGGATGCGGATGAAGGTGCGCTCGAGGTGTTCGAAGTAGCGCTTGGGCAGGTAGTGCACGAAGAAGGTCGTGCCGAGCATCAGCCACAGGCCCCAGCTGATCTGCGCCATGGAGCGCGTGCCGCTGAAGATGCGCGCCGTGACCTCCCAGGCGTTGTCGAGGCCCTTGGAGCGGAAGAGGATGCGCGAGAAGACCACGAACTGAAGGCAGGCGAAGATCTTGAGGCCGCGCAGCCAGCGCGCGTCGACCGTCTCCGCCGTGCGCCCCGCCCTCTTGTAGAAGAAGCGGTGGACGACCATGGCCGTAGCTTGGAGCGTGCCGTAGACGACGAAGGTCCAGGAGGCGCCATGCCAGAGGCCGATCAGGAACATGGTCAGCCAGAGGTTGAGGTAGGCGCGTCCCTCGCCGCGTCGGCTGCCGCCCAGGGGGAAGTAGAGGTAGTCGCGCAGCCAGCTGCTGAGCGTCATGTGCCAGCGACGCCAGAACTCCGCCGGGTTAGTGGTGGCGTAGGGGCGGTCGAAGTTCTCGGGCAGCTCCAGGCCCATCAGCATCGCCGAGCCGCGCGCCATGTCCGTGTAGCCCGAGAAGTCGCAGTACATCTGCATGGTGAACCCGTAGAGGGCCACGATCACTTCCGGACCGGTGAAGAGAGACGGGTTGTCGAAGACGCGATCGACCAGGTTCAGCGAGAGGTAGTCCGCGATCGCGACCTTCTTCACCAGGCCGGTGCCGATCAGGAACAGGCCGCGGCTGACGAGCTCGGGGTTCAGGCGCGGGCGGCGCTTGAGCTGCGGCAGGAACTCCGACGCGCGCACGATCGGCCCGGCGACGAGCTGCGGGAAGTAGGTCACGAAGAAGGCGAAATCGAGCAAGCTCTTCCGCGCCTTCAGCTGACCTCGGTAGATGTCGATCGTGTAGCTGAGCGTCTGGAAGGTGTAGAAGCTGATGCCCACGGGCAGCAGCACGTCGAGTTGGGCCGTGGGGATGTTGACGTGGGCGAGGGCGAGCCCGTCGTGCAGCGCTTCGGCGAAGAAGTTGAAGTACTTGAAGGTGCCGAGCAGCCCCAGGTTCCCCGTCAGGCTGACGAAGAGCCAGAAGCGCTTCAGTTTCGGGCTCTTCGCCGCCTCGATCTGACGCCCCGCCACGTAGTCGAGCAGCGTGGAGAAGAGGATCAGCCCGATGTAGTAGGGCCGCCACGCCATGTAGAAGGCGCAGCTCGCGAGCACGATGAAGACCCGGCGCGCCGGTCGCCTGTCGCGCAGGAGCCAGTAGCCCACGAGCGCGAGGCCGAGAAATATCGCGTAGTCGGGGCTGTCGAACTGCACGGGGTCGGCCGCGCTCATAGCAAGGGCGGGTCAGTGGATCCACCTGGCACCCCTGGGGGCCGCCCACCCCATAGACGTCGGGCGCCTCGGGGGGGTAGATAGCGGGCCATGAAGGTCAAAGGCGATGTGGTGTTGGTGACGGGCGGCGCCTCCGGGCTTGGCGAGGCGACGGCGCGTCGTTTCGTGTCCGACGGGGCTCGCGTCGTGGCCGTGGACATGAACGAAGAGCGCGGCGCGGCGCTGGCCAAGGAGCTCGAAGGCGAGCTCGTGTTCGTGAAGGCGGACGTGACCAGCCCGGACGACGTGGCCGAGGCCATCGACGCGGCCAAGGAGCTCGGCGAGCTGCGCGCGGCCGTGAGCTGCGCTGGCGTCGGCTGGGCCAAGCGCCTGTTGAACCGCGCGGGCGAGCCGCACGACTTCGACCTCTTCCAGAAGGTCGTCAGCGTGAACCTGATCGGCAGCTTCAACGTGATGCGCCTGGCCGCCGCGGCCATGGCGGGCAACGACGCCCGTGAAGGTCAGCGCGGCGTCGTGATCAACACCGCGTCCATCGCCGCCTTCGACGGTCAGATCGGTCAGATCGCCTACGCCGCCTCCAAGGGCGGCATCGTGGGCATGACCCTGCCCGCCGCGCGCGACCTCGCGCAGGTCGGCATTCGCGTGCTGGCCATCGCGCCCGGCACCTTCGACACGCCCATGCTCGCGGGTCTGCCCAAGGAGGCGTGCGACGCCCTGGCCGCGTCGATCCCGAACCCCTCGCGCCTCGGTCGTCCCAGCGAGTACGCCGCCCTGGCCGCGCACATGGTCGACAACGACTACCTCAACGGCGAGGTCATCCGACTCGACGGCTGCCTGCGCATGGCGCCGAGGTGACGTCTACGGGCGCGACCTCAGCCGAGGAAGCGCTCGCGTAGCTGCGCGTAGGCCGCACGTGGGATGCTGCCTTCGGCGTGGTGGGGCCGGCCGCCGCCGCCTCCGCCCAGGGCTTTGGCGGACTCACGCAAGAAGCGGCCCACGTCCATGCCCTCGGCCTCGGGTCTCGAGACCAGCACGCCGAGTCGTTCGCCCGCGCCGCAGGCGAGCAGCACGGTCAAGCCCTGCGCCACCAGCTTGCGCGAGATCGCGCGCGCCTCGCCGATCGAGAGATCGAGCTCGGCCGTGACGCGGCCGTCCACGGCCTCGGACACCAACGTGTCGGCGTAGCTGCTGGCGAGCTCGAGGCGAGCGGCTCCGAGGGACGCGCGCGTCTGCTTCAGCTCTGCGTCGAGGTTGTCGACGGCCTTGTCCACGTCTTCGGGTGCGCAGGTGAAGCGCGTTGCCAGGGTGTCGAGGGCGAGCGCGCGCTCGACGAACACGCGACGCAGGCGAGGCCCCGCCAGGAAGGTGAGCCGCGTCCCGCCCTTGTAGCGCGCGTGGCTCAGCACGAAGAGGCCCTGCACCTGGCTGGTGTGCGTGGCGTGGGTGCCGCCGCATGGCGTGACGTCGAAGCCCTCGACCTCGACCACGCGGATGCCGTCCTGCACCTTGGGTTTGCGGCGCAGCGGCAAGGAAGCGAGCACCTCGGGCGACGGGAAGCTCGCACGCACGGGGCGGTCTTCGTCGACCAAGGCGTTCACGCGGGCCACCGCCTCGTCGATGGCGTCACGGCTCAGCTCGGCCACGTCCACGTCGAGTGTCGAGACGCGCTCGCCCAGCCGGCTCGACACCGTGCTCGCGCGCGCCGCGTCGAGGATGGCGTGGCTGAGCATGTGCTGGCCCGTGTGCAGCGCCATGTGCTCGCGCCGACGCTGCGCGTCGATCTGACCCATGACTCGCGCGCCGACCTCGGGCGCGCCGCCCTCGAGCAGGTGATGGATGCGACCCTGCTCGTCCACCTGAACGTCGTGCACCATCAGGCCCGCGAGCTGTCCATGGTCCGCCATCTGCCCGCCCGCCTCGGGGTAGAAAGCCGTGCGGTCCAGGATGACGCTCGGGCTCCCTTGCCACGACGCCAGGGCCTCGACCCGCGCCTCGAACTCGAAGAGGAGCGCGTCCTCCCAGTACAGGCGCTGGGTCATCCGTCGCCGTGGCCGCCATCGCTGTGGGGCGCGCTGACGGCGGTGGGCTGCGCGTGCAGCGTGAGCACGACGCGGTAATGGCCCGCCGAGTCGGCGGTGAAGGAAGCGTGGTTCAGCCCGCCCGCGAAGCAGGTCGCCGCTTGAGCTGTCCCGTAGCGGTTCTGCACCGTGTTGCTGCGCACGCGCGCCTGGGCGCGACCACGATTCGAGACGCGCAGGTCGGCGCTGAGCTCGCCCTCGGGGGAGCCGTCGCGTCGACCGGCCTTGCGTCGGCAATCGAGGAAGGTCGGGATGGTGGCGCGCAGCGCGCGTTGAGCGGCGGACACGGCGGCCTCGCTCTCGTCGCCCTGCGCGATGACGGTGAAACGGATCAGCCCGTCGGGCGGCCCGCCGCTGGCGGAGCGATGACCGTCCGCGTCGCGCGTCACCTCCACAGCGTCCTCCGTGACGCGTCGCGCGCGCGTGCGCTCCACGCCTTCGGCGGCGGTGTTGGTGAAGGTGAGCACGAGGAAGGCGGTCGCGCCCGGTCGGATGCTCGAGTAGTCGGCGCTCTCCACCGCGCGCACCACGCAGCGCGTGAGCTCGCGGCTGACCGGCGCGCCTTGCCCGATCTCGGTGGTCACGGGATGTCGCCCGCTGCCGATGCTGAGTTGCACGCGCATCTCGCCACGGATGGTCGGGTCTTGCTCCGCGATCTCGCCGTAGCAGCTGCGGATGGCGCCAAGCGCCGCGCCCGCGGCCGTGCCGATCTCACCCAAGGTCCGCCCGCTCGTGCCCGGCCCGGACTCGATGCCGAGGCGCACGTTGGAGCGCGCCGTGATGCGCGCCTCACCCTGGCCCATCTCCTGCGCCGACGCGGACGCGGTGATGCCCAGCAGGCAGAGGCACGAGGTGAACACGAAGCGGTGGAAGCTCATGCGCGAAGCATGCCCCAAGCTGCGGCGGAGCCCAAGGGCCACCGGGCCGGTGCCCTTGCGGCCTTCGAATCTGCGTTGTAGGAACTGTGCCTAGAGTCATGAGGGACGCAAAGGAGGTCACGATGAGGGAAGATCGAATTCGCGCAGCGCTGACGCGTGCGTGCGTCCTGTTCATGCTCGGCGCCGCCACTTCGGGTTGCGGTCCTGGGCCTGTTCGAACGCCGCCGCCCGTGTACGCGGGTCTGCCGCAGAGCTTCGCCGCGGGTCGGGGCGTGGAGGTCCAGGTTCATGCCAACCTGGCGGGACATGTGGGTTACCGCCTGCAGGGGCTCGCGCATGTGCAGGGACCGGAGCTGCGTTCTCCAGACCTCGCAGGTGCGGTCGCCGAACACGTGGTCGCCGCGGCCGAGCGTGTCGGTTTCAGACCAGGCAGCGGCGCCACACGCCTGGTGGTGGATCTGCCCATCTTCGAGGTGCAGACGGCGGGGTCGCTGGCGGGCTCGACAGCGAGCGCCTGGCTGCGCGGTCGCATGAGCCTGACGGCGGCAGACGGGAGCGAGATATACACGGCGCCCCTCGAAGGGACGATACGCGCGAGCGAGAACAACAGCCCTGCCCTCGGCTTCGAACTGCTCGACCATGCCGTCGAGCAGTGGTTCACCGCTTTCTCGGCGACCCTGGCGCAGCAACCCGAGCTGATGGCGCGCCTGTCGGCGCAGCCTGGCCCGACCGTGGCGACCACCGGGGTCTCCGCCCAGCGGGATGTCGTCCCCGAGGGCGTGCGCAGAGCGGATCGGTCGCGGAGCCAGCGTCCCGGGCGTGTCTTCGTCGCGACCCTGATGGGCTGGGTACTGGGCAACGCGCTCACCGCGGGAGTGTGGGCGATCAAATCTGCCGCTTGTGACGATTGGAGAGTCGGTATCTCCCGGGATGGCTCGCTCGGCTGCGACCTATCCTACGCGTTGAGCTGGATGGTGGCGCAAGGCGTCGGAGGCAGCCTCGGCGTGGCGCTCGGTGGTGGCTGGCGCGGCGGCATGGGAGGCAGCTGGCGGACCTACCTCCTGGGGATCTCGGGCTCCTTCTTGGGCAGCGTGGCTCTGCCCAACCCCGACGAAGATGGACGGGTCGCCACGATTCAGGACTTCGACGCAGCGTTCGTGATCAGCGCCTTCATGGCGGCCCCAATGGCCGAGGTTGGCTACGAGATCGACTCGGGCGTGGCGGAAGCGCGTGCGCGCAGCCAACGGACGCTCTCCTGGGCGCCAACCCTCGCGCCGACCCTGGGCCGGGACGGACACGTGCATGGACTCGAGCTGGGCCTCATCGGCGCGTTCTTCTGACCTGTGGCCAGCGCGCGACCTCCGGCAGTTCGACTGCAGCGCGGCACCACGCCCAAGCCCAGGACGTCTAGCGTGCGCCGGCTACCATGTGCTCTGCCCAGCAGACGCCGTCGCGGCAGATGGCGCGGAAGTCTCCCGAGCAACCGGAGGAGTTGCAGGCGACGGCGTGGTCCCGGCAGTAGCTCACGCGCGCGGCGATGATGTCGTCCTTGAAGCGCGTGACCTCGGTCGTGGCGATGGCCATCGGGCACAGGTCGTAGAAGGACGCCGGGCACGTGAGGTCGACGTCGACCAGCTGGCAGTGCGCATCGAGCGTGCAGGCGCCGATGGGGCGCGCAGGGCGTCGACCGTCTCGACCCAGCCGGCCGTCGCGCCGTAGCAGTCGCCGCGCGGGGATCCGTCGGTCGCGCTCGCGTCGTCGCTCGCGTCCGCGCTCTGCGCGTCGCCCGGTGCCGCGTCCGGTGCCGCGTCGTGCGCGCTGGCATCTCCGCTCGCGTCATACGTCGCCGCGCTCGGAGTCGCCCCGCAATCACAGCCGGAGCCCACGATCATGGCCAGGCTCAACAGCCCGATTTCCGTCACCCTCATCGCTGCAAAATAGCACGGGACAGAGATCGAGGGCGCTCCGGGTCCGTTTCGTCACTACGAGTGACGTGTCGGCGGCGGCCGCGGACGTGCTAGCCTGCGCAGCTCATGCGCGTCCTCGCCCTCGTCCTGCTCTCGCTCACCGCCCTCGGCTGTGCCGATCCCGTCGCTGGTCGCATCGCCGACGCGCGTGACGCGGGGCGCGTGCCTGCCGACCTGGTCGTGACCTGGGACGATCACGCGGCCGCCTGGGGCGGGCGTCGCATCGAGGTGCGGGGCGACGGAGCCGTGGTCGTGACGCGCTTTCGTCCGACGCTCTTGCCCGCGTCGGGCGCGCCGGAGGCCTCCCTCGGTCAGGAGAGCCGTGTGGGCGCCGAGGTCGTCTTCCGCGGCGCCGTCGATCCGCAGCAGCTCTTGCCTTTGCTCGATCTGCTGGCCGAGATCGACGCCTGGGATCAGCGTCCCTCGCGCGGCGCGCCACCTCTCGACACCGCCCGCGCCACGCTCAGCCTGCGCATCGGCGGTGCCCAGAGCCAGGCCTGGGAGTACTCGAGCGATCTCTTGACGGCGCATCGACTGATCCGCGCGCGCGACGCGCTGACCACGCTGCTCTCCCACGCGCACGCCCTGGCCTCGCCCAGCGTTGGCGACGCGGCCCAGCTGCTCCCCGACGTGGCCGCGGAGTGAGCGCCGCGCCACTGCTCGTAGGATCCGCGCGACGCCGACGGATCCTGACCTTGGCCCTGCCGATCATCGTCGGGATGCTCTCGCAGAACGTGCTGAACCTGGTGGACACCGCCTTCGTCGGTGCCCTCGGCGACAACGCCCTCGCGGGTGTCGGGCTGGGCGGATTCCTCAACTTCCTCACCTCGGCCCTGGTGCTCGGCATCTCCGCGGGCGTGCAAGCCATGGCCTCGCGACGCGTGGGGGAGGGCCGCCGCGACCAGGCGGCGGTCGCGCTCAACGGCGGCCTGTTGATCGTGCTCGGCTTCGCCGTGCCCTGGTCCGCGCTCTTGCATTGGTTGGCGCCGAACCTCTTCGGCCTGGTCACGCACGACGCCGCCGTGCTCGAGCAGGGCGTGCCCTACCTGCGCGCGCGTCTCGTGGCCATGGTCGCCATGGGCGCCAACTTCGCCTTCCGCGGTTTCTGGAACGGCACCGACCGCTCGTCGCTCTACATGCGCACGCTCGTCACCATGCACGTGACGAACATCGTGCTCGACTGGGCGCTGATCTACGGACACCTGGGCGCGCCGGCCATGGGCGCCGAGGGTGCGGGCATCGCCTCCGCCATCGCCACCTTCGTGGGCACGGCGCAATACTTCTACCTCGGCGCGAAGACCGCGCGCGGTGAGGGCTTTCTGCGCGGCCTGCCCGATCGCCAGAGCCTCGCCACCATCGCGCGTCTGTCGATCCCGGCCAGCCTTCAGCAGCTCTTCTTCGCCGGCGGCATGACGGCCTTCATGGCCCTGGTCGGTAGCGTGGGCACGCAAGAGCTCGCGGCCTCCAAGGTGATGCTCGATCTGCTCCTGGTCGCGATCCTGCCCAGCCTCGGCTTCGGGCTCGCCGCGGCCTCGCTCGTGGGTCAGGCGCTCGGACGCGGTGAGGTGGACGACGCGCGGCGTTGGGCCTGGGAGGTCGTGCGCCTCGCCATGGTCGTCTCGGGCGCCATCGGGCTGCCGGCGCTCTTCTTTCCGCAGCTCCTGCTCGGCCTCTTCCTGCACAATCCGGCGACCTTGGCGCTGGCCGTCACGCCCATGCGCATCGTGGGCGGGACCTTGGCCTTGGACGCCGTCGGCTTGGTGCTGATGAACGCCATGCTCGGCGCTGGCGACAACCGCCGCGTGCTGGTGCTCTCCCTGGGCCTGCAGTGGGGGCTGTTCTTGCCCCTGGTCTGGTTCATCGGACCGCACCTCGGCCTCGGGCTCACGGCCATCTGGATCGCGCAGGTCGGCTACCGCGGGCTCCAATCCGTCGCCTTCGGCCGTGCCTGGGCCAGCGGCGCCTGGGCTCACGCTCAGGTCTGAGCGCGCGCGTCTGCGGCTCGCGAGGCCTCGTCGTGGTCGGACCCGGGGATGCTCCGTGTGCGATTCAGCGACGGGCTGCTAGCGTCGCCGCCATGTTCGGTCGATGGAGTCTGGTCCTCGCGCTGGTCTGCGCTTGTGGCGCCAATGCGGAACCCGCGGCGCCCCACGCACAGACGCCTGGCGCGGACGATCCGGCGACCCCACCCGCGGCGAACGCCCACGCGCCCGTCGACGCCCCCGCGTTGCCGGACGCCGCCATGACCGAGGTCTACGA
Organism: Myxococcales bacterium; assembly: GCA_009992505.1. Lineage (GTDB taxonomy): Bacteria > Myxococcota_A > Polyangia > Polyangiales > Houyiibacteriaceae > JAADHO01. The sequence continues at coordinate 381 of JAACVI010000133.1, read as the reverse complement.
CTTCGTGGCCCACCCCGCGCGCGCCGAAGTTCGCACGGGGGACACACTCTTCGCCGACCTCGGCACGGCTGCGGGCGCGAAGTACACCAATGGTGGCTTCCGCACACAGCTCGGAGAGGATCAGCTTCTGGGCGGCGCCACCACCACGCTCGTGCCCGGCGTCACGGGGCAGGTCGTGCTGCCGGTCGAGGGCGTGGGCGCGCAGGATCTCCGGCTGCGCGCGCGCGCCTTCGCGGACGGCCACCTCACGCTCTACGTGAACGACGCCGTGGTCGGTCGGGCGCAGCTCTCCAGCGACGAGTTCCGCACCATCCACGTCACCATCCCCGCGGGCGCGCTCCCACGCGGGGAGAACTACCTGCGCGTGCGTGTGCCCTCGGT